>NZ_JBSGJD010000205.1:0-18492 GCF_053605405.1 Amycolatopsis sp. NPDC003861 | reverse complement strand
CGGCGCCCGCCCCGGACGCGCTGACCGCGGGCGGCGAGGGCCTGCCGACCCGGTATTCGGAGGTGCTGGCCGCCGCCGACCAGCGGATCAAGACCGTCGAAGCCATGCTGCGGCGCAATCCCGAGCTGGCTACGCGGTTCCAGGGCGAGGCGCGGGCGCTGCGGATGGCCTACGGCGAGCAGCGGGACGTCTTCCTCGACATCTCCCCGGACAGCGCGACCCGCAGCGGCGGGATGAACGCACTGGCCGCGGCCGAACAGGGTGCCCTGCTGGAAAGCCGGGCCGCCGACCTGCTCGGCCGGATCGAGGAGGCCCGCACCGGCGGGGCGGCCGACACCGGCGCGTTCGACAACGCCGTGTTCCAGGAGGAGATCCGCCGGCTGTCGCCGAACGAGCGGGTCGCCCGGGTCGAGCAGACGGCGGGCACGGTGGCCGAGGGCCACGGCTGGACCTACGACAGCAGGCTGAGCTCGATCAACAACCGGAGCGTGTACCGGGATTCCGCGACCGGCACGCTCTACGCTGTCGACACCCAGCACGGCACCTTCGAGCGGTGCGCCGCCAACGGCCGGCACCTCGGCGAAGTCAACTTCGTCCTGGAGCCCACCGAAGGCCGCGACACCAGCGGTGGCCACAACCTGACCGTCCCCTGACCGAGGAGAGGCATTGGCACACGTGTGGTACGAGGCGGGCAACGAGCACAACCCGGCCGACCCGTTCGGCCGCGTGACGCTCGAGGTCGAGCCCGGCGGCGAGCTGCGGCTGTCCCGCCACAGCCGCGACGGCGCCGAAGCCTGGACGGCCCGTGTCGAGCCGGCCTTCTTCGACCACCTCACCGGCGCCCTGCGCACCGCGGGCTTCCCGAAGGCGCCGTCGATCCTGCCGAGCCCGGACGACCGGCTCCGCGACCTGCGGATCACCGGCTCGGGCGCGGTCCTGCTGCCCTGGTACGAGGCGGCGGACCTGCCGGGCTACGCCGAAGCGTTCGCGCTGCTGGACGGCGTGGTCGCCCAGGTGACCGGCCTGGACCTGCGAGTGGGCCCGCCGCCGTCGCCGGCGACGGACGTCGTGCGGGTCGATCCCGTCAGCTGATCAGCGACGTCCAGCGCCGGGGATCCCGGCTCACGGCTTGCAGGGACCGAAGTACCGGCACTCGATCAACACGCGCGGGTCGAGGGCCCGCGCCCGCGGCTCGAGGGTGTCGAGCAGGGCGGCGATCCGCTCCAGGTCGACGACGCCGCCCGCGGTCAGCGGGAAGAACCGCTCGCGGGTGTCGTGCTCCGGGCAGCCGCTGCCGCGGAGGTTGCCCGCCGGGACGACGGCGAAGACCTCGTCGCCCTCGTTGTCGAACGTGAAGTAGCTCTGCAGCCGGACCGGGGTGGTGTCGGCCACCTCGTTGATGCGCCGGCCGCCGTAGGTTTCGGGGTAGTGCCAGCCGGCCCGGACGTCGTCGGCGAACCACACCCTCGCCGGGTCGCTGTCGCCGTCGAGGAGCCAGCCCCGTGCGGTGAGGAACTCGTGCACCCCGAGCTGGCGGGCGACCATGAGGTCGGACGTGGTCATCGCGGTCCCTTCTGACGGAGTCGGTTCGCACGCTCAGTGTCGCGCCTGGTGGACTTTCCCGACCGGGTGACCTGTGTCCGAGAAGCGGGACGCGGGCCGGCTACACGATGCCCGCCGCGATCAGCTGCTGCCAGATCTCGCCCTGGTCGACGACTTCGACGCCGTGCTTCTCGGCCTTGGTCAGCTTGCTCGCGCCGACGTCCGCGCCGGTGATGAGCAGGTCCGTGGTGGCCGAGACCGACGTCGCCGTGGTCGCGCCCGCCTTTTCGCAGAGCCGCTGGAACGTCGGGCGGGGGACCTTCTCGCCGGACCTCGGGTCGCTGATCGCGCCGGTGACCACCACCGTCTTGCCCGCCAGCGGCGCACCCGCCGCGACGACCGGCGGGAGGTCCTCCTCGCGCACGTCCAGCGAAACCCCCGCCTCCCGCAGGCGCTCGAGCTCGGGACGCAGCCGGGTCAGGTGCTCGATCAGCGACGCGGCGACCTTCGGCCCGATGTCGTCCACGGCCACGAGCCCGTCGACGCCCGCCTCCGCGACGCCCTCCAGGGAGCCGAACCCGGCCCGGCACAGGCGGGCGGCGGTGCCCTCGGACGCCATCGGGATCGCCAGCCCGATCAGCGCCCGGCGCAGGCCGACCGCCCGGCTCGCGTCGATCGACTCGATCATCCGGGTGGCCGAAACCTCGCCGATGCGGTCGAACTCGAGCAGCTTTTCCTTCGTCAGCCCGTAGAAGTCCGACGGGTTCTCCAGGATCCCCGCCTCGGCCAGGCGTTCGATCCACACGCCGCCGATCGCGTCGATGTCCGCCGCCGCGCGCGACGCCCAGTGGATCAACCGCCGCACCGTCTGCGCCGGGCAGGACACGTTGGTGCAGAACAGTTCCCGGCTGTTGCCCTGCTCGGTCAGCGGCTGCCCGCACGACGGGCACGCGTCCGGCGGGACGATCTCCCGCTCGGCGCCCGTGCGCTTCGAGGCGTCGAGCACGCCGGCCACGAACGGGATGACGTCGCCGGCGCGGCGCACCAGCACGGTGTCGCCGATCTTGATGCCGCGGGCGCGGATCACCTCCTGGTTGGCCAGCGTCGCGCGGGTGACCGTGCCACCGCCGACGAACACCGGCTCCAGCCAGGCGACCGGCGCGATCTTGCCCGTCTTGCCGACGTCCCAGACCACATCGGACAGCACGGTGGTCTTCTCCTCGGCCGCGAACTTGAACGCCAGCGCGCCGCGCGGTGAGCTCGACCGGGTGCCGGCCGCCGCGTACGCGTCCCGGCTCGCCAGCCGCAGGACGGCGCCGTCGAGGTCGTAGTCCAGGTCGTTGCGCTGCTGTTCGATCTCGCCGATCACGCTCTGCGCCTCGGCCGCGTCGGCGCAGCGCCGCATGTCGGCCGCGGTGAAGCCGAGCGTGTGCAGCGCGCTGCCGAGGTCGGTCTCCGCGCTGGCGGGCTCGGTGTGCAGGTCGAAGGCGAAGAACCGCAGCCGCCGCTCGGCCACGGTGGCCGGGTCCTTGGCCCGCAGGGTGCCGGCGGCGGCGTTGCGCGGGTTGATCAGCGGCTTGTCCGGGTGGGCGGTGTTGTAGGCCGTGAAGGTGGACCGCAGCATGACCGCCTCGCCGCGGACCTCGACCCGGCCGGGTGCGTCGACCTGCTCCGGGATCCCGTCGGTCAGGGCCCGCACGAGCACGGTGACGTCGTCGCCGGTCGTGCCGTCGCCGCGGGTGACCGCCCTGGCCAGCCGCCCGTTCTCGTAGACGACGGCCAGCGACAGCCCGTCCAGCTTCGGCATGACCACCACCGGCTGCCCCGGGAAGCGGGCGAAGAACGCCTCGACCTGCTCGGGTTTGGTGGCCTTCTCCAGCGACAGCATCGGGCGCGAGTGCCGGATCGGCGCGTGCAGCACCGCGGGCGCGCCCACCTGGTCGAGCGGGTTCGGGTCGGGGGTGAGCTCCGGGTGCGCCTCGATCAGGCTCCGCAGCTCGTCCTCGACCGTGTCGTACTCCGCGTCGGCCACCAGCGGCGAGCCACGGTAGTAGGCGTCGCGCAGCACCGTGATGCGGTCGGCGAGCTCCTGGATGCGTTCCTGAACGTTCACGGGAAGGACGTTACCGGGCACCACCGACAAGAACCGCAAACCTGGAAGAACTCCAGGGTTACGATCAAGATCATGCGATTCGCCATCAAGACCTCGCCCCAGAACACCCAGTGGGCCGACATGCTCGCCGTCTGGCAGGCCGCGGACGAAATCGAGCTGTTCGAGTCCGGGTGGACCTTCGACCACTTCTACCCGATCTTCTCCGACTCGACCGGACCCTGCCTGGAAGGGTGGGTGACGCTGACCGCGCTCGCGCAGGCCACCCAGCGACTGCGGCTGGGCACGCTGGTCAGCGGCATCCACTACCGCCACCCGGCGCTGCTGGCGAACATGGCCGCGACGCTCGACATCGTCTCCGGCGGGCGGCTGGAGATCGGCGTCGGCGCCGGCTGGAACGAAGAGGAGTCCGGCGCGTACGGCATGGAGCTCGGCACGATCAAGGAGCGCAGCGACCGGTTCGAGGAGGCCTGCGAGGTCCTCGTCGGGTTGCTGACGCAGGAGACCACGACGTTCCAGGGCGAGCACTACCAGCTGGCCGACGCCCGCTGCGAGCCCAAGGGCGTCCAGAAGCCGCACCCGCCGATCTGCATCGGCGGCAGCGGCGAGAAGCGCACCCTGCGCACGGCGGCGAAGTACGCCCAGCACTGGAACTTCGTCGGCGGCCCGCCCGAGGAGTTCGCCCGCAAGCGCGACGTCCTGCACCGCCACTGCGCCGACGTCGGCCGCGACCCGGCCGAGATCACGCTGTCCTCGCACGTCCGGCTCGAGCCGGACCTCGACTACGCGAAGGTCGCCGCCCAGGTCGAGGCCCTCGCGGAAGTGGGCCTCGACCTGGCGATCGTGTACCTGCCGCCGCCGCACACCCCGGCCGTGCTGGAGCCGCTGGCGAAGGCGCTCGAGCCGCTGCGCTGACCCGCGGGTCAGGCCGGGGCACCCAAAGCGGCGGTGCCCGCCCGGTCGAAGCCGGCGGTGGGCAGGGTGGCGCTGTGCGCGTGGCGGACCACCCCCTGGGCGTCGACGAGGACGCTGCCGGACCGCTGGAGCGTGCCGAAGACGGCCCGGTGGGCCAGGGCGGCCGTCGCGCGCAGGGAGCCGATCTTGCGGTAGAGGGCGATCAGGGCTTCCTGAGCTGCGTGTTCGGCCGCAAGCGCGGCTGGTGATCCTCCGCCGACCCGGACGCCGGATTTGTTCAACGGCCGCTGAGGCGGCTGCGTATCGGTTCGGCAGGGGGTGTGGCCGGGGGCTTGGTGGGTGCGGCCGGGGTTCAAGCCGCCGGATGGGCGAAGGCTTTGCTCCGGCCTTCGTTGCTCTGCGTGTGCGGGGTCGTCTGGTTCGGGTTGCCGCGGGGGTCCTGGTGGGCAGTGCGTGGGGTGCCCTCTTGTGCCCGCCTGTCGTGTCATGGCTTTTCCCGGGCGGCTCCGGGAAACGTCGAACATCGAAATCCTCCGGTTCGTGATCAATGGACATGGTTACTTATTTCTGTTACGACTCCGAATCTGTTTCACTCGATCGTGTGACGCTGAAATTCGGGGCTGGTGCTTGTTGGCGAAAAGTAATGGCGACGGTAAGGTCGTGGCCTGGAGAGCAACCCGAATGGTTGATTATCGCCATCTCGCCTTCCGCAAATTCGGAGTAGGAAGAAACAGTCTTGGATTTCGAAGCACTGGCCGGCGAGCTGCGGAACCTGCGGGAAACCGTCGCCGGGGTGACCGATACGGTGCTGGCCGCCGTCGATGGGATTCCGATCATCGCCGATGCCGCCGATGACATCGATCCGGCGAAGATCTCCGCGCTCGCCGCGGCGGATCTCGGGATTGCCCGGCAGGCCGCCGAAATCACCGGTAAGGGGACGTTGCACCAGACCGTCGTGTTCGGCAGCGACGGCTACATGGCCGTCTACGCCATCGGGCGGCTCGCCCTGATGGTCGTGCTGGGGGACAAGGGCCTGAACGTCGGGCGCCTGCTGTTCGAATCCCGGCCCGTCATCGAGCGGATCGGCTCGATCCTGGCCGCCTAGCCGGCCGGCCGGTCACCCTGTCCACGAAAGGATGCAGCAGATGATGAACATCGACACGGCACTCAAGGAAGCCATGTCCATCAGCGGCGCCGTCGGCGTTGCGCTGGTCGACTACGAAAGCGGGATGTCGCTCGGCACCAGCGGCGGCGGCGACTGGCTCGACCTGGAGGTCGCCGCGGCCGGGAACACCGAGGTCGTCCGGTCGAAACTGCGGGTCATGTCCTCGCTGGCGCTCAACGATTCCATCGAGGACATCCTGATCACGTTGCACCGGCAATACCACCTGATCCGGCTGATGAATTCGGTCGGCTCGCGCAATTCGCTGTTCCTCTACCTGGTCTTGGACCGCGACCGGGCGAACCTGGCGCTGGCCCGGCACTACCTGAAACGCATCGAAGCGGATCTGCAGGTGTAGCCGGGGATGACCGGAGGCGGCTCCCGCGCCGCACTCGTGATCGGCTCGGCGTTCGTGCACGACATCGGCTCGCTGTTCCCCGTGACGATGAACCTCGCCGGTGACGAGCTGGCGTTCACGTTCGTGTCGTCCTGCCCGTCACCCGACGCCGTCGAGGAGTGGGTGCGGCGGCGTTCGGGCACCGTCGTGGCCGGCCGGGTGCCGCGCTTCTTCGTCGACGCCGGTGGGCGGCGCATCCGCGTCGAACTGGCCGGGTCGGCGATCCGGGCCCTGGTCGTGCTCGCCGACGAGGTGACCGCCGCCCCCGCGGCCGTCCCGCGGCTCGGCCGCTGGCAGGACCAGATGCCCTGCCGCGTGCGGGGCGCGATGGACGAGCTCGCGCGGATGCTGTCGCGCTGCCACCACCGCGCGGGCGGCCCCGCCCCGCTGATCGACCTGGAACTGGCCTACCGCCCGGACCGCGAGTACGAGACCCGCGTCGCCGGCGCGCACGAGCGGGTGCGGGCCTACATCGCGCCGGTCCGCCCGGTGCTGGCGATGCGCTGGCGCTCGGCGACGTCGGCGCAGCGCAAGGCGTTTCTGTCGGAAGTCCCGGACGGCTCCCCGGCCCGCGGCTGGCTCCGGCGGCGCCGGACCACGCGGATCATGGGAATGGAGGTGGAGGTGGCGCCCTGAGGGGTCAGGCCGGCCGGGTCCTGCCAGACTGCTCCGGTACGGCCGTCGTCGGATCGAGGGACTCGCATGAAGATCGCCCGGTTGTTCGGAGCCCTGGTGTTCGCCCTGTCCGGAGTACTGCTGGTGGCCGGGCCCGCGTCGGCCCACACCGAGCTCAAGTCGAGCTCGCCCGCCGAAGGGGCGAGCCTCGCCGCCCCGCCGCGCAAGATCGAACTCGCCTTCGAGGAGCCCGTCACCCTCCAGCCGGATCCGATCTCGATCACCGGCCCGGGCGGGGCGAAGTGGTCGGTCGGCACACCCGCGGTCGTCGACGCGGTGATCACGGCGCCGGTGACCGCGGCCGGCCCGGCCGGCGCCTACACGCTCACCTACAAGGTCGTCTCCGACGACGGCGACAAGGTGACGGCCGAGGTGCACTTCACGCTCACCGCGCCGGTCCCGTCCAGCTCCGCCGCGCCGACCTCGGCGGCCGCGGCGCCGGCCACCACCGCGTCCGCGACGCCGAAGCCGGACCCGGCGAACGCGATCGGCACCAGCGTTCCGGCCTGGGTGTGGATCCTCGTCGCCGTCGTCGTGGTGGTGGCCGCGGTCGTCGTCGCACTGCGGCTGCGGCGACGGCCCCGGCCGTAAGGCTGCTCACCCCAGTTTGCCGAAGAACTCCCGGACGTCAGCGACCAGCAGATCGGGCGCTTCCAACGCCGCGAAGTGGCCGCCGCGGGGGAACTCCGACCAGTGCACGATCGTGTGCTCGCGGTCGAGCGCGCTGCGGATCGACAGGTCCAGCGGGAACACCGCGACACCGGTCGGCACCGGGGACCGCTCGCTCGCGCCCCACGCGCCGGCGTGGGCCGTCTCGTAGTAGCAGTTGGCCGACGACCCGCCGGTGCCGGTCAGCCAGTACAGCATCACGTTGGTGAGCAACAGGTCCCGGTCCACCGCGTCCTCCGGCAGCTCGGCCGCCGGGTCGGTCCACTCCTTGAACTTCTCGACGATCCAGGCCAGCTGCGCCACCGGCGAGTCGTGCAGCCCGTGCGCCAGCGTCTGCGGCCGGGTCGTCTGCACCGCCACGTACCCGCCCTGCTCGGTCCGCATGTACTCGAACTGCCGCAGCCGCGCCTTCTCGGCGTCCGTGAGCTCGACGTCGTCGTCCGGCGCACCGAACGCGTAGAGCCCGTTCGCGTGCACGCCGACGACCTTGTCCGGGTTGAGCCGGCCGAGTCCCGGGCCGACGACCGCGCCGGTGTCGCCGCCCTGGACGCCGTAGCGGTCGTAGCCGAGTCGGGCCATCAGCTCGGCGAACGCGCGGGTGATCCGGCCGGTGTCCCAGCCCGCCTCGCGGGTCGGCCCGGAGAAGGCCGTGCCGGGAATCGACGGGAGCACGAGGTGGAACGTCTCGCTCAGCGGGCCGATCACGTTCAGGAACTCCACGACCGACCCGGGCCAGCCGTGGACCAGTAGCAGCGGCAGGGCGTCCGGGGCGGCGGAGCGAACGTGCAGGAAGTGGATGTCCTGCCCGTCGATCTCGGTGACGAACTGCGGGAAGGCGTTCAGCTTCCGCTCGTGGGCGCGCCAGTCGTAACCGTCGCGCCAGTACCCGGCCAGCTCCTTGAGGTAGCTCACCGGCACTCCGCGGCTCCAGCCCACCCCGGGCAGGTCCGCGCCCCAGCGGGTGCGGGCGAGCCGGTCGCGCAGGTCGTCCAGTTCGGCCTGGGGGACGTCGATGGTGAAGGGCCGGATCTCTTCGTTGTTCTGCATGTCTCCAACCCTAGGAGCCGGTTAGGTCAGGTTCGGTCCTAGCTGCCGGGCAGAATGCGGAACATGTGGGAAACCTCGGCACGGCTGCTGCGGCTGCTCTCGCTCCTGCAGACCCGGCGCGACTGGTCCGGAGCGGAACTGGCCGAACGCCTGGAGATCACCCCGCGGACCGTGCGCCGCGACGTCGAACGGCTGCGCGCGCTCGGCTACCCGGTGCTGGCCACCGCGGGCACCGCCGGCTACCGGCTGGGCGCCGGCGCGGACCTGCCGCCGCTGCTGCTCGACGACGACGAGGCCGTCGCCGTCGCGATGGGCCTGCGCACGGCGGCGGGCGGGTCGATCACCGGCATCGAGGAGACGTCGGTGCGGGCGCTGGCCAAGCTCGAGCAGGTGCTGCCGTCGCGGCTGCGGCACCGGATCAACGCCCTGCGGTCGGCGACGGTGCCGCTGGCCAACCCCGGCCCCACCGCCGACCCGGACACCCTCACCGCCATCGCCGCCGCCGTCCGCGACTCGGTGCGGCTGCGCTTCGGCTACCGCAGCCACGACGGCACCGAAAGCGTCCGCACCACCGAGCCGCACCGCCTGGTGCACACCGGACGGCGCTGGTACCTGATCGGCTGGGACGTCGATCGCGAAGACTGGCGCACCTACCGCGTCGACCGCCTCGAACCCCGCACGCCCACCGGGCCCCGGTTCACCCCGCGCACCCCGCCCGACCCCGATCTCGGCGGCTACACCTCCCGGGCGATCTCGACGTCGGCCTACCGCTACCAGGGCCGGTTCACCCTGCACGTCAGCGCCGAGACGGCGGCCGAGCGGATCAGCCCCACCACCGCGGCGCTGGAGCCGATCGACGAGCACAGCTGCACCCTGCGCGCCGGCTCGGATTCGCTCGACGAGCTGGCGATCTACGTTGCCGGCCAGGGATTCGACTTCCAGGTCCACGAGCCACCGGAGCTCGTCGACCACGTCCGGGCACTGGCGGCGAGGTTCGGCCGGGCGGCCGGCTGAACCGACGTCATCGCGGCGCGCTCCGGGCCTCCCGGCGGCACGTGGCCGGCACCGATTCCTCCGGGGGCTTCGCGGTGTCCAACCCTTCGGAAGCGGCGAGACGCCGGTGACCGGAGGCAAGGAGACCCGAGTGCGCACCACGACTTCACCCACCCCCGTGGCCGCGGGAGCCGTCCAGCGAAGATGGGTGCTGGTCATCACCGCGGTGGCGTCCTTCATGGTCGTCCTCGACGCGCTGGTCGTGGCGACCGCGCTGACGGCGATCCGGACCGACCTCGGCGCGTCGGTCACCGAGCTCGAATGGACGGTCAACGCCTACGGCCTGAGTTTCGCCGTCCTGCTCATGACGTCGGCGGCGGCCGGTGACCGCTGGGGACGGCGCCGGGTCTTCGCGGCGGGCGTGACGCTGTTCGCGGCGGCGTCGCTGATCTGCGCGGTCGCGCCCGGCGTGGAAGTGCTGATCGCCGGGCGGGTGCTGCAGGGCGCCGGGGCGGCGTTCGTCATGCCGCTCGCGCTCGCCCTGCTCGGAGCCGCCTTCCCGGCGGAACTGCGGGCCAAGGCGCTCGGGGTGTTCGCGAGCGTCAGCGGGGTCGCGGTCCCGCTCGGGCCGCTGCTCGGCGGCGCGGTCGTGGAAGGCATCTCGTGGCCGTGGATCTTCTGGATCAACGTCCCGATCGGGCTGGCGCTGGCGTACTTCGCGCTGACGCGGACCCAGGAGAGCCACGGCCCGGACCCGGCCCTCGACGTCCCGGGCCTGGTGCTGGCCGGCGCCGGCTCGTTCGGGGTGGTGTGGGGCCTGGTCCAGGGCAATTCCGCCGGCTGGACGAGCGTGAGCGTGCTGGGGCCGCTGGCGGCGGGCCTGGTGGCGCTCGGCGCGTTCGTGGCGTGGCAACGGCGAGCCGCCCATCCGATGCTGCCGCTGCCCCTGTTCCGCTCACGCCGGTTCGCCGCCGGCAACGCGGTGATCTTCTTCCACTGGGCGTCCGCGCTGGGCGCGGTCTTCTTCATGGCCCAGTTCCTGCAGGACGGACTCGGCTACGGGCCACTGGCGGCCGGGCTCGGGCTGGCACCGTGGGGGCTGACGACGACGGTCGTCCCGCAGCTGGCGGGCCGGCTGGTCGGCCGGTTCGGCGAACGGCCCTTCATCGTGGCCGGGCTGGGGATGCACGCTCTCGCCATGGTGTGGCTCGCCCTGGTCGCCGGGCCCGCGATCGGCTACTGGGTGATCGGCGTGCCGCTCGTGCTTTCGGGCACGGGGATCGCGATGTGCCTGCCGGCGGCGCAGAGCGCGGTGCTGACGTCGGTCGCGCCGCGGTACCTCGGCAAGGCCTCCGGCGCCTTCAGCGCGATGCGCCAGCTGGGCGGCGCGTTCGGTGTCGCGATCCTGGTCGCCGGGTTCTCCCTGGCCGGCAGCTACGCGTCCGGTGCGGCGTTCTCCGCCGGGTTCACCGCCGCCGCGGTGGCCAGTGCGGTCCTCGCCGCGGCGGGCGCGGTGGCCGGTTCCGTCATTCCCCCGCGTTCTGCCGAGGAGCCGAGCGATGTCTGACCTGAAGGCCGGTGTGCTGCGCGAGCTGCACCACGGGAAGCTGCTGGTGCTGCCGAACGCGTGGGACGAGGAGAGCGCCTCGCTCGTCGTGGCGGCCGGGTTCCCGGTGGTGGCGACGTCCAGTGCGGCGGTGGCCGGCGCGCTGGGGCACGAGGACGGCGAGCGGGCGCCGTGGCGGGAGATGTTCGCCGCCGTGGCGCGGATCGCCCGCGCGGTGCCGGTCCCGGTGACGATGGACGCCGAGGCGGGCTACGGCCTGGCGCCGGACCAGCTCGTGGCGGAGCTGCTGGCCGCCGGCGTGGTGGGCGGCAACCTGGAGGACACCGACCACCGGGCCGGGGGACTGGTGGCGGCGACGGCCCAGGCGGACCGGCTGGCCGCGATCCGCGCGGCGGCCGGAGGCGCGCTGGTGATCAACGCGCGGATCGACACTTTCCTGCCACCGAGCGGGCTTTCCGGACCGGAGCGGACGACGGAGGCGATCCGGCGTGGGCGGCTCTACCGCGAGGCCGGAGCGGATTGCGTGTACCCGATCGGGATTTCGCGCGCGGCCGACCTCCGTCGCCTGGTGGCGGGCGTGCCCGGGCCGGTCAACGGGAACACCGGCCCGGAACTGGACCTCGGCACCCTGGCGTCCCTGGGGGTCGCCAGGGTGTCCTTCGGGCCGCGGTTCTACCGCGCGGGTCTGGCGGCGATGCGTGACTCGCTGGAGGAGTTGCGCCGCGCGGCGGGGATGTCGGATGGGTGATGGCAGGTCGCCCGCCGATCCTCGCCGTGCGATGGCGACTCTCGCCGCCGCCCTCGAGTACGCCGTCGTCTCGGCGGCCGAGGTCGGGCTCGCCGATCTCGGCCGGCCCTCGGCCTGTGACGGCTGGACCGTCGCCGAGACCCTGGCTCATCTCGTGGGCTCCCTCCGCTGTGTGGCGGCTTCCCTCGCCTCCGGCGAAGTCCCGCCGGTCGCGCCGCCGCGGAACGGGCCGAACACCGCCCGCTCCCTCCGGCGCGACCTCGCCGCGGCCGGGGCCGCGCTCACGGCCGCGGCAGGGGAGCTCCGCGGGCGCCGCTCGGTCGCCGTCGACGGGCGGCCGCTGCCGTGTCACCGGCTGATCGTCGTGGGCGCCATCGAAGCCGCCGTCCACGGCTGGGACGTGCGACCGGCCCGGCCGATCCCGGACGACCTGGCGACCCGGTTGCTCGCCGAACTGCCGTCGGTGCTCGGCGGCGGCATCCGCCCGGGCCTGTTCGCCGAGCCGGTCGCCCGGCCGCCGGGGTGCCGACCCGGTGCCCGGCTGCTGGCCGCCCTCGGGAGGGATGATCGACGGTGTCCATGACGAACGAGGAGCGCGTGGTGTCTTCCGAGGAGCGGCTGCGGGACGAGTTCGGGGCGCTGCGCCCGGCGCTGGTGGCGCACTGCTACCGGATGACCGGGTCCCACCAGGACGCCGAAGACGCGGTCCAGGAGACCTACCTCAAGGCCGCCCGCGGGGTGGCCGCCTTCGAGGGGCGGTCGTCGCTCAAGACGTGGCTCTACCGGATCGCCACCAACACCTGCCTCACCGAGCTCAGCCACCGCAGCCGGCGCGTGCTGCCCGCCGGGCTCGGGCCGCCGTCGGACGATCCGGGGACGCACGTGTTCGCCGACGACTCCGTCGCGTGGCTCGGACCGCTGCCCGACGCCGTGCTCGGCGACCCGGGGGAGGTGGTGGTGCGGCGCGAGTCGGTCCGGCTCGCGCTGGTCGCCGCGCTGCAGCACCTCCCACCCCGCCAGCGTGCGGCTTTCCTGCTGCGCGAGGTGCTTTCGTGGTCGGCCGCGGAGATCGCGGACACGCTCGGCATCAGCGTGCCGGCGGTGAAGAGCCTCCTGCAGCGGGCGCGCGCGGCGCTCGACGAGCTCGACTTGGACACGCGGGTGCCGGAGCCGGACGAGCGGGCGCTGCTCGACCGCTACATCGCCGCGTTCGAGGCCGAGGACACCGCGGCGCTGCGCGCGATAATCCAAGACGACTTCAGCCTCGAAGCCGTGCCGCACCCGGTGTGGTTCAAGGGCGTGGACCGGTGCTTGCCGTTCCTGGAGCGAGCATTCGCGGCCCCGGGCGGCGCGGCCCGGTTGCTGCCGACCCGAGCCAACGGCCAGCCCGCGGCGGGCAGCTACCGCCTGGACGCCGCCGGAGTCCGGCGCGCCGACGGCCTGTGGGTGTTCACGCTCGCCGGCGGCCGCTTCTCGAGGGCGGTCAAGTTCCACGGCCCGGCCCTCGTCGCGGCGGCGGGCCTGCCGGACCGGCTCTAGTGGACGAGCAGTTCCACGCCCACGACGGCGGAACCTCAAACGGGCTTGCGGCCCCGGACGCGGCGGACCACGAACACCCCGATGGCGACGGCGATCGCGGCGAGCACGACGTACTGGAAGATCGCCGCGTACCGCTCGACGAGGTGCCAGTGTTCGCCGAGCAGGTAGCCGGCGACCACGAACCCGGTGTTCCAGATGAGGCTGCCGGCGGTGGTGTAGAGCAGGAATAGCCCGAACGGCATGCGTTCGACCCCGGCGGGCAGCGAGACGAGGCTGCGGAAGACGGGGATCATCCGCCCGAAGAAGACGGCTTTGCCGCCGTGCTGGGCGAACCACGTGGCGGTCCGGTCGAAATCCTCGGTCTTGACGAGCGGGATCCGGCCGACGAGCCGGCGCGTGCGGTCGTGGCCGAGCCGTTGCCCGAGCAGGTACACGACGACGGCCCCGGCCACCGACCCGAGGGTGGTCCAGAAGAGGGCACCACCGAGGCTGAAGGAGCCGCGCCCGGCGGCGAATCCGGCGAGCGGCAGGACGAGCTCGCTGGGAAGGGGCGGGAAGAGGTTGTCGAGCCCGACGACGAGGGCGGCGCCGGGACCCCCGAGCGACTCCATGAGCCCGACGGCCCATCCGGCCACCCCGGTCATCTCCCCGGTGGTGGTGGGTGCGGTCATGAGGGCTCCTGGGGTGGGGGTCACGTGCGGTGCCTGGCTTCAGCCGGCGCAGGCCCGGGTCAGGGCCGTCACCTGGTCCGCCTTCTTCCGGGCCCAGTCCGCCGGGGTCTTCACCAGGTCGTCCACGGTCGTCTCGCGCAGCGTTGCCGCCAGGCCGTTGATGGCCTCCGCCGCGGTGGTGTTCGCCGCCTTCGCGGCCAACCCGGTCAGCTCGTCGGCGGCCGCGTGGGCGCGGTCGGCCGCCGCCTGGGGGTTCGTCGGGTCCGGGTTCGCCGTGGCGATGCGGACGGCGTCCGCGCAGACCGCCGCCGTCGAGGCCGCGTCGCTCACCTGCCCCGCCGTTTCCGCTGCCACGCCGCACCCCGTCAAGGTCAGCAGGAGGCCTCCGGCGAGGACTGTGGTGGTCAGGCGCATCGTCATTCCTTCCGGGAGAGGGCCGAGGTTTTGAGCAGGCTGGCCGTGACCGCCGTCGCGAGGATCGCGCCGACCACGCCCAGCGAAAGGGCCGTCGGGATCTTCCAGACGTCCAGCAGCAGCATCTTCACGCCGACCCAGACCAGCACCAGCGCCAAGCCGAGTTTGAGGTACACGAACCGGTGCATCACGTCGGCGAGCAGGAAGTACATCGCCCGCAGGCCGAGGACGGCGAAGGCGTTCGAGGTGAACACCAGGAACGGTTCCTGGGTGACCGCGAAGATCGCCGGGATCGAGTCGACCGCGAAGACGACGTCGGTGACCTCGATCAGGACCAGCACGGCGAGCAGCGGCGTGGCCACCCAGCGGCCGGCCTGCTTGACCAGGAACTTGCCGCCGTGGTTGCCGTCGGTGGACGGCACGATCCGGCGGAACAGCCGCAGCACCGGGTTCTGCTCGTAGTCGACCGCCTCGTCCTTGTGGAACGCCATCCGCACGCCGGTGAGGACCAGGAACGCGCCGAACACGTAGAGGATCCAGGCGAAGCTCGCGATCAGCACCGAGCCCGCCGCGATGAACACCGCCCGGAACACCAGGGCACCGACCACGCCGTAGAACAGGATGCGGTGCTGGTACTCACGGGGAACGGCGAAGTAGCTGAAGATGATCGCGAACACGAAGACGTTGTCGACCGCGAGCGACTTCTCGATGACGTAGCCGGCGAAGTACTGGCCCGCGAACTCCCCGCCCCAAGCCCACCAGACCACGCCGCCGAAGGCGAGCCCGAGCACCACCCACGCGCCGGACCACGCCAGCGCCGACCGGACGCCGACGACGGGGGACTTGCGGTGGGCGGCCAGGTCGATCGCGAGCATGGCCAGGATGACACCGAGCACAGCGGCCCAGGCCCAGAACGGGACGGTCACGACACATTCCTCCGGTTCGGTGACGAACCGGAGGTCTCCCCGGTCACCCGAAGGTGACGCCGGCACCGGGCTGCTCTGGGGCAGCCGGATTGACGATGCCGGACCGGGCGGGTACTCCCCTCCGCTGCCACCAGAATGACGAACTGCTCTTCGTCTGTCAAGTTCGGACGTCTACTGTGGCCGGTATGGCCTCGTGGACGTTCCTCAGCAACCACGCGCACGTTCTGCTCTGCGTGGCCGCGGATCCCGACCGCACGCTGCACGACATCGCCGGCCGCGTCGGGATCACCGAACGCGGCGTGCAGCTGATCCTCGCCGACCTGATCGCCGAGGGCTACCTGGAGCGCGAGCGGGTCGGCCGCCGCAACCACTACAAGATCCACCCGGAAGGCCGGCTGCGTCACCCGTTGGAGGCGCACCACCGCGTGGCCGACCTGGTCGCGGCCCTCGGCGTCGAACCCGCGACGCCGTCCTGAGAAGCACCCTTCCGGGGAGCTAGGACCCCGCGGGCACGAACCACGCCGCCGAATCGGCCGGTACCGCGGCGGATGCGCCACCGCTGGTGAGCACGGCCTCGCCCCAGCCCTCCGGCGCGGTGAACGGCGCGCTTCCCGTGTTGACCACGCACACCAGGTTCCCGCGCCGGAACGCGAGGACCGCGTCCGCGCCCGTGTCCAGCCACTCCACCGGGCCCGGCGCGCCGAGCCGCCGTTCCCGCCGCGCCCGGACCGCGCGGCGGTACAGCTGCAGCGTCGACGTGCCGTCCTCTTCCTGCACGTCGACCGCGTAGCGGCCGAACCACTCCGGCTGCGGCAGCCACGGCCTCCCGGTGCCGAACCCGAACGCCGGCGCGTCCGCCACCCACGGCAGCGGGACGCGGCAGCCGTCGCGGCCCTTCTCGAGGCCGCCGGTGCGGTGGAACACCGGGTCCTGGCGGGCCTCGTCGGGCAGGTCCTGGACTTCCGGCAAGCCGAGCTCCTCGCCCTGGTACAGGAACACCGAACCCGGCAGGGCCAGCAGGAGGAGCAACGCCGCGCGGGCCCGGCGGACGCCGAGCTCGGCGTCGACTTCGCCGCGGGGGCGCATCAGCGCCGCGAAGGCGTCGTTGCTCTCCGGGGCCGGTTCCGGGCGGACGATCCCGTACCGCGTCACCGCCCGGTGGACGTCGTGGTTGGCCAGCGTCCACGCCGCCGGGGCGCCGTGGACCTCGGTGCGGGCCGTGGCGCGCTCGATCGCGCCGCGCAGGGCACCGGCCTCCCACGGCTGGACGAGCAGGTCGAACGAGAAGGCCTGGTGCAGCTCGTCCGGACGCAGGTAGCGGTCCAGGTCGGCCGGGTCCGGCACCCAGACCTCGCCGACCAGGAGCAGGTCGCGCTCCGGGCCGTAGCCGGCCGCCAGCGCGTGCCACCTCCGGAAGATCTCGTGCACCTCCGGCCGGTTCCAGCTGTACGCGTTGTAGCCGCCGTCCGCCGGGTCCCAGTCGCGCAGGGCCGCGTCCTTGATCAGGCCGTGGCAGACGTCGATGCGGAAGCCGTCCACGCCGCGGTCGAACCAGAAGCGCAGGACGTCGTCGAAGTACGCCGGCACCTCCGCGTTGCGCCAGTCGAAGTCCGGCTGCTCGCGGGTGAACAGGTGCAGGTACCACTGCCCGGGCGTGCCGTCGGGTTCGGTGACGCGGGTCCACGCCGGACCGCCGAAGACCGACTGCCAGTTGTTGGGCGGCTCGTCGCCCCGGCCGTCGCGGAAGACGAACCGCGCCCGCTCGGGGGAACCGGGGCCGGCGGCCAGCGCCGCGGTGAACCACGGGTGCTGCCGGGAGCAGTGGTTGGGCACCAGGTCCAGCAGGATCCGCAGGCCGCGGGCGTGCGCCTCGGCGACCAGGCGGTCGAACGTCTCGAGACTGCCGTAGTCGGGGTTGACGCCGAGGTAGTCCGCGATGTCGTAGCCGTGATCCGCCTGCGGCGAGGGGTAGCAGGGGTTGAGCCAGATCGCGTCGGCGCCGAGCCCGGCGATGTGCCCGAGCCGCCGGATCACCCCGCCGAGGTCACCGACGCCGTCGCCGTCGCTGTCGGCGAAGGAACGGACATAGAGCTGGTACACCACCGCGTCGTCCCAGAACGAGCGCGGGCGGGAGGAAGTCGGCGACACCCCGCGATCTTCGCACGCGGGCACGGCGCGGATGGTTGACTGGGGTCATGTCTGTGGGGGCGCACGAGCTCGAGGTGTTCGAGGGGGCCAGGGCGCGGCTGGAGGCGATCGCCTACCGCCTGCTCGGGTCGGCCACCGATGCCGAGGACGCCGTGCAGGACACCTTCCTGCGCTGGCAGGCCGCGGACCGGGAGCTCGTCGAGACGCCCGAGGCGTGGCTGACGAAGGTGCTCACCAACCTCTGCCTCAACCGGCTCACCTAGGCACGGGCCCGGCGGGAGACCTACGTCGGCCAGTGGCTTCCGGAGCCGGTCCTCGCCGGGGACCGGATGCTCGGCCCCTCCGACACGGTCGAACAGCGGGAATCGGTGTCCATCGCGATGCTCACGCTGATGGAGCGGCTTTCGGCCAAGGAACGTGTCGTGTACGTGCTGCGCGAGGCGTTCGGGTACGCCCACGGCGAGATCGCCGAGGTGCTCGACCTCACCGAGGCCAATTGCCAGCAGATCCACCGGCGCGCCAAGCAGCACCTGGTCGCCGACCACCGCCGGGTCGAGGTCGACGCGGCCGCCGCCCGCAGGATCGTCGAGGAGTTCCTCGCCGCGGCGCTCAGCGGCCGGACCGACTCGCTGGTGAAGCTGCTGGCCGACGACGCGATCAGCATCGGCGACGGTGGCGGCGTGGTGTTCTCGGTGCCGCGGCCGATCACCGGTGCCCTGCGGGTGGCGCGGTTCCTGCGCACGCTGTTCACGCCGAGCGAGGCCAAGTGGGAGCTGGTCGGCGGCCGCCCCGACCTCTACGCCGCGGTCGCCAACGGCGCGCCGGCGCTCGTCATGGTGGTCGGCGACCGGGTCGTCGGCCTCTTCACGCTGGACGTCACGGCGGACGGCATCGCCGGGGTCCACGCCCAGGCGAACCCCGCCAAGCTCGCCCGCGCGAAGGGGCAGTGGGACGCCGCCGACCCCGGGC
>NZ_JBSGJD010000204.1:0-18673 GCF_053605405.1 Amycolatopsis sp. NPDC003861 | reverse complement strand
CGCGGCGCGCCCTCGGCCGCGAGGCGGTGCGGCTGCTGGCGTGGGGGGGGGGGCCCCGGGGGGCGCGGGGGCGCCCCGGGGGGGGCGGCGCCCCGGCCGGTGGCGGCGGCTTCCGCGGTGGCGGCGGCGGTCGTGGCGGCCCCGGTGGCCGTGGCGGTACCGCGGGTGCCTTCGGGCGTCCCGGTGGTCCCTCGCGCAAGGGCCGCAAGTCGAAGCGGCAGAAGCGCCAGGAGTACATGGACAACATGCAGGCGCCCAGCGTCGGCGGCGTCCGCCTGCCCAAGGGCAGTGGCGAGACGATCCGGCTGCCGCGCGGTGCCTCGCTGACCGACTTCGCCGAGAAGATCGACGCCAACCCGGCTTCGCTGGTGCAGGTGCTCTTCCACCTCGGCGAGATGGTCACCGCGACGCAGTCCGTGTCGGACGACATCCTCGAGCTGCTCGGCGGCGAAATGAACTACAACGTTCAGGTCGTCAGCCCCGAGGAGGAGGACCGCGAGCTCCTGGAGACCTTCGACATCACGTATGGCGAAGACTCCGGCGAGGAAGAGGACCTGCAGGTCCGGCCGCCCGTCGTGACCATCATGGGTCACGTCGACCACGGTAAGACCCGCCTGCTCGACACGATCCGGAAGACGAAGGTCCGCGAGAGCGAGGCCGGCGGCATCACGCAGCACATCGGTGCGTACCAGATCGAGACCGAGCTCGAGGGCAACCCGCGCCTGATCACCTTCATCGACACCCCGGGTCACGAGGCGTTCACCGCCATGCGTGCCCGTGGTGCGAACTCGACCGACATCGCGGTGATCGTGGTGGCGGCCGACGACGGTGTGATGCCGCAGACGGTCGAGGCGATCAACCACGCGCAGGCCGCCAAGGCCCCGATCGTGGTCGCGATCAACAAGATCGACAAGGAAGGCGCGAACCCGGACAAGATCCGGCAGCAGCTGACCGAGTACGGCCTGGTCGCCGAGGAGTACGGCGGCGACACGATGTTCGTCGAGATCTCCGCGCGGCAGAACATCAACATCGACGGCCTGCTCGAGGCGATCCTGCTGACCGCCGACGCCGCTCTGGACCTCCGGGCCAACCCGGACATGGAGGCCCAGGGTGTCGCGATCGAGGCGCACCTCGACCGCGGCCGCGGCCCGGTGGCCACCGTCCTGGTCCAGCGCGGCACGCTGCGCGTCGGCGACTCGGTCGTGGCGGGTGACGCCTACGGCCGCGTCCGCCGGATGGTCGACGAGCACAACGTCGACGTCACCGAGGCGCTGCCGTCGCGGCCCGTCCAGGTCATCGGGTTCACCTCGGTGCCGGGCGCGGGCGACACCTTCCTGGTGGTCGACGAGGACCGCGTCGCCCGGCAGATCGCCGAGCGCCGCTCCGCTCGAACGCGCAACGCGCTCAACGCGTCGCGCCGCAAGCGGGTCAGCCTCGAGGACCTCGACTCCGCCTTGAAGGAGACGAACAGCCTCAACCTGATCATCAAGGGTGACAACTCGGGTACGGTCGAGGCCCTCGAAGCCTCGCTGCTCCAGCTGGACGTCGGCGACGAGGTCGAGCTGAACGTGGTCCACCGCGGTGTCGGTGGCGTGACCGAGTCGGACATCGACCTGGCGACCGCGTCCGACGCGATCGTCCTCGGGTTCAACGTCCGGGCCCAGGGCAAGGCGACCGAGCGGGCCACCCGCGAGGGCGTCGACGTCCGGTACTACACGGTCATCTACCAGGCGATCGACGAGATCGAGCAGGCCCTCAAGGGCATGCTCAAGCCGGAGTACGAAGAGGTCGAGCTGGGCCGCGCGGAGGTCCGCGAGGTCTTCAAGTCCTCCAAGATCGGCACGATCGCGGGTTGCCTGGTCATGTCCGGCGAGATCCGGCGCAACGCCCGGGCGCGTCTGCTCCGCGACGGCACCGTCGTGGCGGAGAACCTGCCGATCAGCTCGCTGCGGCGGTTCAAGGACGACGTGGTCGAGGTCCGCGAGGGCTACGAGTGCGGTCTGACGCTCGGTTCGTACGGTGACATCAAGGTCGACGACATCATCGAGACCTACGAGCAGCGCGAGAAGCCACGCGCGTAAGGATGTCCGGCACCGGGTGTGCGCTTGCCGTGCACACCCGGTGCTTCCCTACTACACCACCAAAACTGCCTATGTTCGTCGGAGCTCTCGAGCTCGACATCCTGCTCGGCGACGTCCATTCGCTGAAGCAGAAGCGATCCGTGGTCCGTCCGGTGCTGGCCGAGGTGCGCAAGCGCTTCGCCGTGTCGGTGGCCGAAGCCGGGCACACCGACCTGCACCGCCGGACCCTCATCGGGGTGGCCGTGGTCGCCGAAGGTGGCGAGCACGTCCGGGACGTGCTCGACTCGTGCGAGCGGTACGTGGCGAGCCGGCCGGAGTTCGAACTGCTTTCCGCGCGCCGCCGGCTGCTCGGTCCGGACGATTAGCATTTTCTAGGAGAACGACATGGCCGATCCTGCTCGGGCTCGCAAGCTCGCCAAGCGGATCTCGCAGATCGTCGCGTCGGCGATCGAACACGAGGTCAAGGACGCCCGCCTGGACTACGTGACCATCACGGACACGAAGGTCACCGGCGACCTGCACGACGCCACGGTGTACTACACGGTGCTCGGCGAGAAGCTGGACTCCGTGCCGGACTTCGCCGGCGCCGCCGCCGCGCTCGAATCGGCGCGCGGGATGCTGCGCACCAAGGTCGGGCAGGGCACTGGCGTCCGCTACACGCCGACGCTGACGTTCGTCGCCGACACGATTCCCGAGGAGTCGAAGCGGATCGAGGACCTGCTGGCGAAGGCCCGTGAGGCCGACGCCGAGGTGGCGCGGCGCGCGGCCGAAGCCCAGCACGCGGGCGACGCCGACCCGTACAAGGCCCCTCGCGAGGCCGAAGACGCCGAAGACGACGAGTTCGCGGAGGAGGAGAGCCGGCGGGGCTGACCCGTGCTCTCCCGTCGCGGCCTGCTCGCCGGCAGCGCACTGGCGCTGCTGGCGGGCTGCTCGTCTTCCGAGCCTCCTCCCGGACCGCCCCCGGTCCCGGCGCCGGCCCGCCCTTCGGCGTTGCCCGGGCCGGTGACGGTCCAGCGCATACCCTCGGCGGCCCGCGGCACCGACGTCGACCTGGTGCTGATCACCCCGTCCGGGGTGCCGGCCGCGGGGTTGCCGGTCTGCCTCGCCCTGCACGGCCGCGGTGCTCAGGCGCGGACGTTCCTCTCCCTCGGCCTCCCCGACGTTCTGACGGCGGCGGTCCGCGCCGGAACCCCGCCGTTCGCGATCGCGGCCGTCGACGGTGACCACTATTGGGTGAATGTCGGCGGCGGTGACGACCCGCAGCGCATGCTCACCGACGAAGTCCCCGCCTGGCTGGCGGCTCGCGACCTGCGTCCGCCGTCGGCGGTGTTCGGCATCTCGATGGGCGGCTTCGGGGCGTTGCGGTTCGCCCGGGCCCACCCGGATGTGAAGGCGGTGGCGACGGCGAGCGCGGCGCTGTTCGTCAGCTGGCCGGATGCCCGCAGCCGCAAGGTGTTCGCGGACGAAAAGAACTGGCGCGCGGAGGAACCCCTGCTGCACACTGCCGATCTGCGCCCCGCGGGCCTCGGCGTGTGGTGCGGCGAGTCGGATCCGTTCCTGGGTGCGGATCGCCGGTTGGTGAAGGCGGTTTCGTCGGAAGTGTCCCGGTTTTCACCGGGAGGACACAACGACGACTACTGGCGGGGTGTGCTGCCGGAGATCGTGAAGTTCGTGGGGGAGCGCGTGGCATGACCGACCCGTCCGGCCTGTCCAAGGCGGTGTGGACCGACGCCGACTTCCCGCGGATGGGGTGGCACGACAGCCGCATCCACGCAATCGCCCTCACCGAGGACGACGACCTCCCGCCGGGCCGGCTCCTGCTGGACTTGGACTACCTCGTCCGCTGGGTCGAGCCGGCCCGTCGGCAGCAGCACTTCACGTTCTGGGTCGCCCCGGCCACCCTGGTGTTCGATCAGGCCTGGGACATCACCGGCGACGTCGGCCCCCTGTACGGCGGCTTGGAGGTCGCGGACCTCCACCGCCTCGACCCACCGGACGGCAAGCCGTACCCCGCCTGGCACCTGGAGGGGCACGAGTTCGAGCTGAAGTTCCGGGCCCGCGGCTTCCGCCAGTACATCCGCCGGCCGCCGCAGCACGTCGGCCGGCAGGTGCTCACCCTCAGCCAGCGCGGGGGACTCAGCTTCGCCGAGCAGGCGTTCGCCTAGGTCCGGGCGAACAGGATCGCCTGCGAAACCTCGGCCCCGGGGTTCAGCGCCCACTCCGCCTCGACCGTGAACCCGGCTTCCCGCACCCGCCGGGCCAGCCACCAGGGCTGCCGCAGGTGGACGTGGACGCGCATCGGGTGCCCGCCGTACCCCGACGTCTTCACCCGCGTGCCCACGCCGACGTGGTAGCCGATCGTCAGCAGCCCTCCCGGCCGCAGTACGCGGTGGAAGTGACCCAGCGTCAGCGGCACCGCCTCGTCCGGGACGTGGATCAGCGACCAGGACGCCAGCACGCCCGCGACCGACGCGTCGGGCAGCGGGAGGTCCGTCATCGAGCCCACCTCGAACCGCAGCTCCGGGTGCGATCGGCGGGCGAGGTCGATCATCCCCGGCGAGAGGTCGACGCCGGACGCGTCGACGCCCAGCGAAGCCAGGTACGCCGTGAAGTGGCCCGGACCGCAGCCGACGTCCACCGCCGGTCCGTCGACCTGCGTGGCGAACAGCGTCAGCGCCGCCTTGAGGTACGGCTGCTTCTCCAGCGCGTCGGACACGAACTCGGCGTAGCTCGAAGCCACCGTGTCGTACGACGCGGCCGTGTCCGCGAGCCAGGTCATCGCGCGCGCAGGCCGTCGAGGACCATGCCGAGCGCGCGCCGCCAGTCCGGGGTGGCGGTTGCCGCCGCGAACACGATCGGCAGGTCGGTGCCCCGGAAGTCCTTCCGCAACGCGCCGGCCTCCTGGGCGCGCGTGATGATCCGGTGCATCCGGGAACCGTTGGCCTGCTTGGCTTTCTCCAGCCCCGACGCCGGGTCGAACGTCCGCGAGCACACCTCGGTGAAGCCGCGGTCGGAAACCTGCATCTGTACCGAACGTTCCAGGAACAGGACGAAACCGTCCCACGGGTCCTCGCACGCGAGGGCCTCGTCCAGCACGGCCTGCGCTTCTTCCAGCGTCGGCAGGAACGCGGCTTCGACGAGGTCCGCCCGCGTCGGGAACCGGTTGTACAGGGTGCCGATGGCGACCTCGGCCCGCCGCGCGATCTCGTCGAGCGGGGCGTCGACCCCCTTGGCGCCGAACACTTCCCGCGCCGCCGCGACCAGCGCCTCGCGGTTGCGCCGGGCGTCCGCGCGCAGGGGACGGTGCTCGACGCTCACGTTGCGCAGTATAGCCGCGTACGCCCGAGCGGCCCGCCTGGTTGCCTTCTGATCGGAACCTCACAGTGTCCGCTTCGCGCGCCCGGCGGGAGCACAATGGTGCCAGCGGGGGTCAACCCGCACCGAGACGGCCACCGAGGGAGGTCGGCACCCGTGCACTCCGACCTTTCCCCGTCCGGCCGCACCGGAGTCCTCCTGGTCGGCACCCGCGGGCAGCGGGGCCCCGGGGAGGTGCTGATCAGGATCAGGGGCGGCCTGGAAACCTTCCTTGCCTGGTCCGACACGGAGCTGCCGAAGGGCACGACCGTCCTGGTCGTGGAAACCCGGGGACGGCGCACGGTCGACGTCGTGGCGTGGGACGCCTCGGATCCCGCTTCTCCGTAACTCCAGAAGGACAGCCGATGTTCGGTTATCGCGTGCCTGCTCCCAACGAGGCGATGCTGATCTCCGGGGGAAAGAACAGCAAGGGCACGTCGCCGTTCCGGGTCGTCACCGGCCACGGCGCGTTCGTCATGCCGGTCTTCCGGAAGGTCCGGTTCCTCACGCTTTCCATGTGCGAGGCCGAAGTGACCGAAGTGTGCGTCACCAAGCAGGCCATCGCCCTGACGGTCCGGGCGGTGATCGCGTTCAAGGTCGGCAACGACACCGAGAGCATCGTCAACGCCGGTCAGCGGTTCCTCTCCGACCAGGACCAGATGTCGGTGCTGACCGGCCGGATCTTCGCCGGGCACCTGCGCTCGATCATCGGGTCGATGACCGTCGAGGAGATCATCACCGAGCGGCAGAAGCTCGCCACCGAGGTGCTGGACGGCTCGGCGGTGGAGATGGCGAAGATCGGTCTCACCGTGGACGCGCTGCAGATCCAGTCGATCGACGACATGAAGCTCGGCTACATCGCCGCGATGGCCGCGCCGCACAACGCGGCCATCCAGCGGGACGCGCAGATCGCCCAGGCGGTGGCGAACCAGACGGCCGCCGAGGCCGAGCAGAAGTCCCAGCGGACGCAGGCCGAGTACGCCCGGCAGACGTCGATCGTGCAGGCGCAGTACCGCGCCGAGGTCGAGGCGGCGCAGGCCCAGGCCGCCCAGGCCGGCCCGCTCGCGCAGGCGAGGGCGCAGCAGGAGGTCATCGACGCGCGCACCGAGCTGGCCCAGCGCGAGGCCGAGCTGCGGCAGCAGCAGCTGGTCGCCGAGGTGATCAAGCCCGCCGACGCCGAGGCCGAGCGGATCCGCATCCTGGCCGTCGCCGAGGCGGAGAAGATGCGCATCCAGGCGGAGGCGGCCGCGTCGCACAACCGGGTCGCGCTCGACCGGATGCTCATCGACCAGCTGCCGCAGATCGTCAAGGAAGCCGGGCGGGGACTGTCGGGGGCGAACGTCAACATCCTCAACGGCGCCGACGGCCTCGGCGAGATGGCCGCGGGGCTCGTCGGCCAGGGTCTGTCCATTCTGGACTCGGTCAAACGCGGCCTGAGCACCCCGCCGGCGCCTGCCCCCGCGCCGGAATCGAACGGTCAGGTCGCCAAGCCCGAACTGACCCAATAACGCTTCAGGAAGCCGGTTTCACCGCGACGACCAGGTCCCGCAGGATGGCCTGGTCGACGCGGTGGGCGAACTCTTCCCACGGGCCGCCTTCGCGGACGTCCAGCCCGGCTTTCCGGAGCACCTCGACCAGTTCTTCCCGCGGCAGCACGGTGGTGTTCCACGAAATCCCGAGCGCACCACCGGGCTTCAGCACCCGGGTCCACACCGGAACGGCGGCCGCGAGCAGGTCACGCGGGCTGCGCTGGAGACCGGTCTCGCGGTGGCTGCCGTGCTGGACGCCGTACGGGGCGTCGGTGACGATCACGTCGCAGGAGTTCGCCCGCAGCACCTCGTCGGTGGTCAGGGTGTCGGCGTTGAAGTAGGTGAGCTTGCGCGTGTCGCCCGCCTTGTACGCTTCCTTGTCCAGGGCGTACTCGATGTCGAGCCGGCGGCCCAGCCGGACCTTGTTGCGCCGCAGCTGGCCCGAGTCCGCGGTGTGCTTGACGCGCTTGTTCCGCAGCCAGGTCTTGATGAACGCCTCGTAGGCCTCGAAGTCCTTGGCGTCGACGTCCAGGCCGGTCGCGTGCAGGCCGTACATCATCGCCTGGTTGAGCGTGGTGCCGCGGCCGCACAGCGGGTCGAGCAGGTACTTCGGCTTGGCCGAGAACGGGTCCGCCGTCGCCAGCAGGGTGACGTTCACCAGCAGCTTGGTGAACAGCTCGTTCGTCTTGCCGGCGTACTTCTGGATGGTCAGCAGGTCCGAGTCGGCCTTCGCCAGCGGCGTCACGGGCACCGGCCGGAGCACGCCGTCGCCCAGCTCGAACAGCGCGTACAGGGACGAGATGTTCGACAGCAGCGCGAGGTCGCGCTCGCCGAGGGGCGCCGAGCTGGTGAAGCGCACGTAGCCGACGCCGCCGAGCTCGACCTCCTCGATCGCGGACAGCTCGGCCGCCAGGCCCGCGCCGAACACCGCCAGCTCGGCGCGCAGCAGCGCGGGGGAGGAGGCGGCGTAGACCCGGTTGGCCGACGGGTAGACCAGCATCGCGTACTCAGGCATCCCGCAGAGCGTAGCGTGACGCACCGTGACCCCTACTTCGGCGCAGGACATCCGGGCGGCGGCGGCGCTGCTCGCCCCGGCCACCGACGTGACGATCCTCGGCCACGTGCGGCCGGACGCGGACGCGCTGGGCAGCGCACTGGCCCTCGGCCGGGCCCTGCGGCAGCGCGGCGCCCGCGTGCGCGTCTCCTTCGGCGAGCCCGACGAGGCCCCGGAGACGCTGCGCTGGCTCGACGAGGACGGCCTGCTCACCCACCCGGACGACCTCCCGGACTCCGAGGCGCTGCTCGTGTGTGTCGACACGCCGACACCGAAGCGGCTCGGCCGGCTCGCCGGGCGCGTCGAACTCGCCGGCGCGGTGCTGGTGATCGACCACCACGCGACCAACACGTACTACGGCACCTGCCACGTCGTCGACGAGAGCGCCGAGGCCAGCGCGGTCCTCGTGTTCCGCGTCCTGGAGGCACTGGGCGCCGAGCTGGACGAGCCGATCGCGCGCGGGCTGTACGCCGGGATCGTCACCGACACGAGCGGGTTCCGCCGGGCCAGTCCGGAGACGCACCGGATGGCGGCCCGGCTGCTGGAAGCGGGGGCCGACGCGGAGGCGATCGTGCGCCGGATCGTCGACGAGCGCCCGTTCGCCTGGCTGCCGATGCTGTCGTCGGTGCTGCGCGAGGCCCGGCTGGAGCCGGAAGCCGCGCAGGGCCGGGGTTTCGTGCACGCGGTGGTCGGCCTCGACGCGGCCCGCACGGTGCGCGGCGAGGAGGTCGAGTCGGTGATCGACGTCGTCCGCTCGGTGCGCGAGGCGGCTGTCGCGGCCGTGCTCAAACAGGACCCGGCGCAGCCCGGGCAGTGGCAGATCTCGTTGCGCAGCATCGGCATCGACGTCTCGGCGGTGGCGGCGGAGTTCGGCGGCGGCGGGCACCGGCAGGCCGCGGGCTGCACGATCGCGGGCTCGGCGGCGGAGGTCGTCGCCGGGCTGCGCGAGGCGCTGGAGCGCGCGCCCCTGCTCTGATCCCGCGTTCCCCGTGGTGATCGCCGACCGGTGCCGTGCGAAACAGACGGCATCCGGCACGCCTGCCCCCGGCCGGGAGCGCAGGGAGGCCGGGATGACCGAACCGACCGAAGCGGTCGGTGACCGCCGCGACGGGCTGCTGACCCGACCCACGCGGACGGAGTCCGGCTGGTCCGCCGGGCCGGCGCGCCGCCGGGCAGGACCGTCAGCAGCCGGTCGGTGCGCCGCCCGCGCTCGGGGCCGTGGGCCGAGCACGTCCGGCCGGGCGGAACTGTCGGTGGCGGCGGTTAGAGTCCGGTTCGTGGCGAACGTGGAGGAGATCGAACGGGTCCCGGCGAAGCGCGTGCTCGGCCTGGCCGTGCCCGCGCTGGGCGTGCTGGCCGCCGAGCCGCTGTACGTCCTGGTGGACACCGCCGTCGTCGGCCACCTCGACGCGCTGTCGCTGGCCGGGCTCGCGCTCGGCGGCGTCGTGCTGGCCCAGGTGTCGAGCCAGCTGACGTTCCTGTCCTACGGCACGACGTCCCGCACCGCCCGGCTGCACGGCGCCGGCCGCCGGGCCGACGCGGTGCGCGAAGGCGTGCAGGCGACGTGGCTCGCGGTGTTCGTCGGCCTCGTCGTGCTGGTCGCCGGGCAGCTGCTGGCCTGGCCGATCGCGCGGGTGCTGTCGGGCAGTGACGAGATCGCCTCGGCCGCCGTGTCGTGGCTGCGGATCGCGTTGTTCGGGGCGCCGCTGATCCTGGTCACGATGGCCGGCAACGGCTGGATGCGCGGGGTGCAGGACGCCGCGAAGCCGCTGCGGTACGTGCTGGCGGGCAACGGGATCTCGGCCGTGCTGTGCCCGGTGCTCGTGTACTGGGCCGGGCTGGGGCTGGAGGGTTCGGCGATCGCGAACGTCGCCGCGCAGGTGATTTCGGCGTCGCTGTTCGTCCTGGCGCTGGCCCGCGAGAAGGTCGGGCTGCGGCCGGACTTCGCGGTGATGCGGGCGCAGCTCGGCCTGGGCCGCGACCTCGTGCTGCGCAGCCTGGCGTTCCAGGCGTGCTTCGTCTCGGCGGCGGCCGTCGCGGCCCGGACGTCGACTGAAGCGGTCGGGGCGCACCAGGTGGTGCTGCAGCTGTGGACGTTCCTGGCGCTGGTGTTGGACTCGGTGGCGATCGCCGCGCAGTCACTGGTCGGGGCGGCCCTGGGGGCGAACTCGGCGCGGCAGGCGCGCGGGGTCGCGGCGCAGATCACCGGGTACGGCCTGCTGCTCGGGTGCTTCCTGTGCGTGCTGTTCGCGGCGCTGTCGTGGGTGCTGCCGCACGCGTTCACGTCCGACCCGGGCGTACTGGCGGAGATCCCGCACGCGTGGTGGTTCTTCGTGGCGCTGCAGCCGATCGCGGGCGTGGTCTTCGCCCTGGACGGCGTACTGCTGGGCGCGGGCGACGCGGCCTTCCTCCGCAACGCGACGCTCGGCAGCGCGGCCCTCGGCTTCCTTTCGCTCATCTGGGCGTCCCTCGGCTTCGGCTGGGGCCTCACGGGCATCTGGACCGGCCTGTCCCTCTTCATGGTCCTCCGCCTCGCCGCGGTCCTGGCCCGCTGGCGCTCCGGAAACTGGGCGATAACGGGCGCCACCCGCCCCGCCTGAACCCGTAACTCGCGTGAGCAGCCCCGTAACCCGCGTGATTGGAGCCGTAACTCGCGTGATCAGACCCGGATCTCGCGGTTACGGCCCCAATCACGCCAGTTCCGGCTTCAATCACGCGAGATCCGGCTTTGATCACGGGCGGCGGGCCTCTGAGCTTGGGTGATGGGGGTTACCTGTGGGGAAAACCACCCGGGTTGCGGCTATGGTTTGTGGTTGCTTAGGCGATACAAGTAGTAGGGACGGCAGCGTGGGCGTCCTGCGCCCCGAATCGCCCCACCCCTGGAGGAACCTGTGCCCGCCACCGGCCGTGCCACCGCCCGGTCCTGGCTGATCTGGCTCGCCGCCGTCACCGTCTACCTCCTCGCCGTCTTCCACCGGACGTCCTTCGGCGTCGCCGGGCTGCAGGCCGCCGAGCGGTTCGGCGTCGGTGCGGCCGCGCTCGGCACCTTCACCGTCCTGCAGGTCGGCGTCTACGCCGCGATGCAGATCCCGACCGGTGTCCTGGTCGACCGCTACGGCCCCCGCCGCGTCCTCACCGTCGCCGTGCTCGTCCTCGGCGCCGGCCAGCTCCTGCTCGGCTTCGCCCACTCCTACGGCCTCGGCCTGCTCGCCCGCGCCGTCCTCGGCCTCGGCGACGCGCTCACCTTCGTCAGCGTCCTGCGCCTGGTCGCCGCCCACTTCCCGGGCCGCCAGTACGCCCTCCTGACGTCGTTCACCGCGGCCGTCGGCTACATCGGCAACCTCGCCGCCACCGTCCCGCTCGCCCTGGTCCTCGACGGCGCCGGCTGGACCCCCACCTTCCTGGCCGTCGGGGCCATCACCGTCCTCTACACCGCCGTCGTCGCCCTCCGGGTCCGCGACGTCCCGGCCGGCGAACAGCCGCCGGTCCGCGAGGAAGTCCGCCCCCGCGAGCTCGCCCACCGGGTCGCCGAGGCCTGGCGGACGCCGGGGACGCGCCTGGGCTTCTGGGTCCACTTCAGCACGATGTTCGCCCCGAACGCCCTGACGCTGCTCTGGGGCGTCCCCTGGCTCGTCCAGGGCCAAGGCCAGTCGAAGGCCACGGCGAGCGCGCTGCTCACCGTGTTCGTCTTCGGCTCGATGGCGGGCGGCCCGGCGCTCGGCGGCCTGATCGGACGGCGCCCGTCGCTGCGGATGCCGCTGGTCGGCGGGTACATCGGCGGGGCCGCGCTGGTCTGGGCCGTGCTGCTGGGCTGGCCGGGCCAGGTGCCCCTGCCGGTCTTGGTGCCCGCGTTCGCCTTCCTCGCCCTCGGCGGCCCGGCGTCGATGATCGGCTTCGCCCTGGCGCGCGACTACAACCCGCTCAGCCGCGTCGGCACGGCGACCGGCGTGGTCAACGTCGGCGGCTTCGTGGCGACGACGTTCGCCGCGCTCGCCGTCGGCGTGCTGCTCCAGGCCACCGGCGGGAACTTCCGCGTCTCGCTGCTGGCGCTGGTCGCGGTGCTCGCCTTCGGCACCTTCCGGATGCTCGTGTGGTGGCGCCGGACGCGCACCCACCTGTTCCTCGCCGAGGCCCGCGGCGAGGAACTGCCGGTGCGGATCACCCGCCGCCGCTGGGACGCCGCTCTGCCGGAGACGCCGATCGTCGCCGCCTGAGCGGCGCCTGCAGCAGCTCCGGCGCCACCGCGAACCCGCGCCGCTCGTACGCGGGCACCGCACGCGGCGACGAGTGCACGGTGACCCGCTCCAGGCCCAGCTCCCCGGCCAGCCGCAGGACGCCCTCGATCAGCTGCCCGCCGAGGCCGGCGTCACGCGCTTCCGGGACGACGTACACGCTTTGCAGGTCCCCGGCGGCCCGGGACGGCGCCGCCGGGGTCGGCACCCGCGGCGTGATCGCCAGGAACGCCATCCCGAGCACCCGGCCTTCGCGGACCAGGACGAGGCAGCGGTGGGTGGCCGCGTTCTCCCGCGCCCAGGCGGCGAATTCCCGCACGAACGCGGCGCGGCCGTCGGCGGGCAGGCCGTCGCGCTCGGCCACCCAGCGCCACCGCAGCGAGGCGACTGCTTCCAGTTCCGCGGGCCGGGCGGCCCGGACTTCGATCTCCGTCACGCCTCCATCGTGGCCGCCCGGCCGTCCTCCGATCCACGACGAGCGGCCGCTAGGGTTTGCCGCGTGTCGAGCCCGAAACCGCCCCGCCGTCCCGCCCCGCCTCCCGGCCTCCTCATCGTCGACAAGCCCGCCGGCATGACGTCCCACGACGTCGTCGCGCGCGCCCGGCGGATCATGGGGACCCGCAAGGTCGGGCACGCGGGGACGCTCGACCCGATGGCGACCGGCGTGCTCGTGCTCGGCATCGAGCGCGCCACCAAGCTGCTCGGCCACCTGGCCCTGGACCGCAAGACCTACCTGGCCACCCTCAGCCTCGGCAGCAGCACCACGACCGACGACGCCGAGGGCGAAGTCCTCACCACGGCCGGGACCGCGGCCGTGAAGGACGAAGACCTCGCCGCCGGCGTCGCCAAGCTGACCGGCGACATCCAGCAGGTGCCCAGCGCGGTCAGCGCGGTCAAGATCGACGGCAAGCGCGCCTACGCCCGCGTCCGCGCCGGCGAGGACGTCGTCATCCCGGCCCGGCCGGTCACCGTCTACCGCTTCGACGTCCTCGCCGTCCGCCACGAGGACGACCACGTCGAGGTCGACGCCGTCGTCGAGTGCTCCTCCGGCACCTACGTCCGCGCGCTGGCCCGCGACCTCGGTGCCGACCTCGGCGTCGGCGGTCACCTGAAGGCGCTCCGGCGCACCACCGTCGGCCCCTTCACCCTCGCCAAGGCGAGGACCCTCGACCAGCTCGAAGAGCAGCCCGAACTGAGTCTCGACCTCGACGCCGCCGTCGCCGCCGCGTTTCCGCGCCGCGACCTCGACGCCGCCACGGCGAAGGCGGTCCGCCACGGGCAGCGCATCCCGGCGGCCGGGCTCGAGGGCACCTACGGGCTCTTCGGTCCCGACGGCCGGGTGCTCGCCCTGGCCGCCGACGAACAAGGCGTGTCCCGCGCGGTGGTCGTGTTGCTGCCCGCCTAGGGTGGGCTCGAGAGACGGGAGTGTGACGTGCTGCGGTGGCGTGGGCTGGGGGACCTTCCCGGCAGCTGGGGCCGGTGCGTGGTCACCATCGGTGTGTTCGACGGTGTCCACCGCGGGCACCAGGAGCTGATCAGCCGGACGGTGGCGGCGGCCGCCGAGCGCGGTCTGCCGAGCGTCATGGTGACGTTCGACCCGCACCCGTCGGAGGTGTTGCGCCCGGGCAGCCACCCGGCGCAGCTGACGACGTTGCGGCGCAAGGCCGAGATCGTCGAAAGCCTCGGCGTCGACGTCTTCTGCGTGCTGCCGTTCACCCTCGAGCTGTCCCGGCTGCAGCCGGAGGAGTTCGTGCACGAGGTGCTGGTCGACCGGCTGCACGCGGCCGCGGTGATCGTCGGCGACAACTTCACCTTCGGCGCCAAGGCGGCCGGCAATGTCGAGCTGCTGCGCACCCTCGGCCGCCGGTTCGGCTTCGCCGCGTACGGCGCCGAGCTGCAGGGCAAGGAACTGTCCGAAGAGGACCAGTCGGCGATCACCTTCTCCAGCACGTACGTCCGGTCCTGCATCGACGCCGGTGACGTGGTCGCCGCCGCCGAAGCGCTCGGCCGCCCGCACCGCCTCGAAGGCATCGTCGTCCGCGGCGACGGCCGGGGCCACGCGCTCGGCTACCCGACGGCGAACCTGTCGACCCCGCGCTTCGCCGCCGTCCCGGCCGACGGCGTCTACAGCGCGTGGTTCACCCGTTCGGCCGACCCGGCGCGCCGGCTGCGCGCCGCCGTCTCGGTCGGCACCAACCCGACGTTCTCCGGGCGCGAGCGGACGGTCGAGGCCTTCGTCCTCGACGTCGACGAGGACTTCTACGGCCAGCACGTGGCCATCGACTTCGTGACGCGGCTGCGCGACCAGGTGCGGTTCGCCGACTCGGCCGGGCTCGTCGCGCAGATCGACGATGACGTGGTCGAGACCAGGAAGGCACTCGAACTGCCCCCGGACGCCCTGACCGGGGACGAATAGGGGATTCCGCGTCCACGAACCGGGCAGCGATGGCAAGATGCTCACGGACGGTGTGCGCGAAAAAAAAGGGGAGCTGGTGGAGGACCACAAGATCGTCCAGCGGAACATCGCGTTGCAGCGCGAGTGGTACGGGGAGCCGCTCGGTGACCGCGTGCGCCGGCTCGTCGTCGCGTTCGACGTTTCGCAGGCGTTCCTGGCCGAGGTCCTCGGGATCAGCGCCCCCATGCTCAGCCAGGTGATGAGCGGACGGCGGGCGAAGATCGGCAACCCGGTCGTGCTGGCCAGGATGATCATGCTCGAGCGCAAGATCCTGGTGCCCGAGGTCGCCGCGGGCAACCGCGACGCGATGCTGGCCGCGATGGAGGACGTCCGCGACTCCCGGCCCACCGTCGGCCGCGACAACATCCCGGTCGTCAACGAAGACCAGAAGGTCCTCGCCTACCTGCGCGACCTGGCCGAAGACGAGGACCTCGGCGAGGCCGCCAAGCGCCTCGACGACGACTTCCCGGCCATCGCCGACCTGCTCCGCCGGGCGGGCAACGGCGCCTGATGCCGGTCCTGTTCAGCGCGCTGCTCCCGCCGGAGGACGTCGTGGCCGAACTCGCCGCGGCCCTCGGCGAGACCGGCGACGGCCTGCGCTGGGAGCCGCCGGAGCGCTGGCACATCACCCTCGCCTACTACGGGCCGGACGACGTCGAGACCCGCGCTGACTGGCTGGGGGAGCGGCTGGCCGGCCGCCCGGCCGTCGACGTCCGGCTGGAAAAGGCCGCGACGTTCCCCGGGGTGCTGTGGTTGACTGTCGCCGGACCGGAGCTGACGCCGCTCGCGAACGCCGCGGGCGCCGGCGCCGAACCGAGGCCCTACCGGGCCCACCTGACGCTCGCGCGGTTCCCCCGGGAAGAACCCGGGCTCGCCGCGCGTTGGACCGAACGCCTCACGAGCTTCACCAGCCGGCGCTGGCAAGCCACCGAAGTGGCGCTGATGACCAGCGAGCGCGAGCGGGGTGGTCCCCGCTACTCCGTGGCCCGCTCCTTCGAGCTGGACCGCGGCTGAAGACGCAGTTCAGCGGGCTGGTAACCTCAACGATCGGGTCCGGCTGCAGTCCGTGGCGGCCGTGACCGTCTTCCCGGCGTGCAACCGGCGTCCGGGGCCGCACGGCACTGATTATTTCGAGGAGCAACACAAGTGGCGCTGTCCACCGAAGAGAAGAAGTCGATCCTGGCCGAGTACGGCGTGCACGACTCGGACACCGGATCCCCCGAGGCCCAGGTGGCGCTGCTCACCAAGCGCATCGTCGGCCTCACCGAGCACCTCAAGGCTCACAAGCACGACCACCACTCGCGTCGCGGGCTCCTGCTGCTGGTCGGCCGTCGCCGCCGGCTGCTGAACTACGTGATGAAGGTGGACATCGAGCGTTACCGTGCGCTGATCCAGCGCCTCGGCCTGCGCCGATAGCTTTACCCGAGGGGGAGTGACCACGCGGTCGCTCCCCCTCGCCACAAACGGCGCGAGCGCGCACGAGGGTCCGTCCGCCGGTCCTCGGTAGTGGTTCCCGGGAAGCGTCCCGGGAGCTTCGATCGAAGACCGGCCTCATTCCTCGAGCGTCCTCAGGCGAAACGGGTCCCAGGGTGGGAGACTCGCGTCGTACGAAGGAACTAAAGAGGAGAAACACCCTATGACCGACTCCACCGGAGTCACCGTGCACGAGACCGAAGCCGTCATCGACAACGGCCGGTTCGGCACCCGCACCGTCCGCTTCGAGACGGGCCGCCTGGCCAAGCAGGCCGCCGGCGCCGTGGTCGCGTACCTCGACGAAGAGACCATGCTGCTCTCGGCGACGACCGCGTCGAAGCACCCGAAGGAGCACTTCGACTTCTTCCCGCTCACCGTCGACGTCGAAGAGCGCATGTACGCCGCGGGCCGCATCCCCGGCGCGTTCTTCCGCCGCGAGGGCCGCCCGTCGACCGACGCGATCCTCACCGCCCGCCTGATCGACCGCCCGCTGCGCCCGTCGTTCACCGACGGTCTCCGCAACGAGATCCAGGTCGTCATCACCGTCCAGAGCCTCAACCCGGACGACCCGTACGACGTGCTGGCCATCAACGCCGCGTCGGCGTCGACCCAGATCGCGGGCCTGCCGTTCTCCGGCCCGGTCGGCGGCGTGCGCGTCGCGCTGATCGAGGGCCAGTGGGTCGCGTTCCCGACCTGGTCGCAGCTGGAGAAGGCCACCTTCAACATGGTCGTGGCCGGCCGCATCGTCGGGGACGACGTCGCCATCATGATGGTCGAGGCCGAGGGCACCGAGCACACGCTCGACCTGATCGCCGCCGGCGGCAAGGCGCCCGACGAGACCTCGGTCGCCGAGGGCCTCGAAGCCGCCAAGCCGTTCATCAAGTCGCTGTGCGAGGCGCAGCAGCGCCTGGCCGCCGACGCCGCCAAGCCGACCGGCGAATTCCCGGTCTACCCGGCCTACCAGCAGGACGTCTACGAGGCCGTCGCCGCCATCGCGACCGACGACCTGGCCCGCGCCCTGCAGATCGCCGGCAAGCAGGACCGCGACGCCGCGACCGACGAGGTCAAGGCCGCCGTCCTGGAGAAGGTCGGCCTCGGCGAGGGCGAAGCCTTCGAGGGCCGCGACAAGGAAATCGGCGGGGCGTTCAAGGCCCTGACGAAGAAGATCATGCGCCAGCGCGTCCTCACGGAGAAGATCCGCATGGACGGCCGCGGCCTCACCGACATCCGGTCGCTCGCGGCCGAGGTCGCGGTGATCCCGCGGGCGCACGGCTCGGCGCTGTTCGAGCGCGGCGAGACCCAGATCCTGGGCGTCACCACGCTGAACATGCTGCGCATGGAGCAGCAGATCGACTCGCTCTCCCCGGAGACGACCAAGCGCTACCTGCACCACTACAACTTCCCGCCCTTCTCCACCGGTGAGACCGGCCGCGTCGGCTCGCCGAAGCGCCGCGAAATCGGCCACGGCATGCTCGCCGAGCGCGCCCTGGTGCCGGTGCTGCCGAAGCGCGACGAGTTCCCGTACGCGATCCGCCAGGTCTCCGAGGCCCTGGGCTCCAACGGCTCGACGTCGATGGGCTCGGTCTGCGCGTCCACCATGGCGCTGTACAACGCCGGCGTGCCGCTGAAGGCGCCGGTCGCGGGCATCGCGATGGGCCTGGTCTCCGACGAGGTCGACGGCGAGACCCGCTACGTCGCGCTGACCGACATCCTCGGCGCCGAGGACGCCCTCGGCGACATGGACTTCAAGGTCGCCGGCACCAAGGACATCATCACCGCGCTCCAGCTCGACACGAAGCTCGACGGCATCCCGTCGGAAGTCCTCGCGGCCGCGCTGAAGCAGGCGAAGGACGCCCGCAACACCATCCTCGAGGTCATCGCCGAGGCGATCGACGGCCCGGACGAGATGAGCCCGTTCGCGCCGCGCGTCACCTCCGTGAAGATCCCGGTCGACAAGATCGGCGAGGTCATCGGCCCGAAGGGCAAGATGATCAACTCGATCACCGAGGAGACCGGCGCCGACATCTCCATCGAGGACGACGGCACGATCTACGTGGGCGCGGCCGACGGCCCGTCGGCGGAGGCGGCGATCGACAAGATCAACGCCATCGCCAACCCGCAGCTGCCCAAGGTCGGCGAGCGCTTCCTCGGCACCGTGGTCAAGACGGCCGCGTTCGGCGCGTTCGTTTCGCTGCTGCCGGGCAAGGACGGCCTGGTGCACATCTCCAAGCTGGGCAACGGCAAGCGGATCGCCAAGGTCGAGGACGTGGTCAACGTGGGCGACAAGCTCCGCGTCGAGATCGCCGACATCGACAACCGCGGCAAGATCAGCCTGATCGTCGTCAAGGAAGACGAGGCCGCCAAGCCCGCCGAGGGTGACAAGCCGGCCGACGCCGAGAAGGCCGACGCCAAGTAACACCAGTTCCGCCGAAGGCCTCCTACCGCGGCGGCGGTCGTGAGTGGTAAAGCGGGTTACCAACCTCCCAACCACCCAC
>NZ_JBSGJD010000203.1:0-18765 GCF_053605405.1 Amycolatopsis sp. NPDC003861 | reverse complement strand
GTTTTTGGTGGGACACCCACTCAATCGCGATCCGCGAGAGCTTGGTTCGTGTCCCGGTGGCCACCCGGTTTCCCTGGCGACTTGGAGAACTTTACACCCCTTCCGAGGGTCCGAAACAGGGGGGTCCCTTAACCGCGTTCCCGCAGGTCAGAGGCCTGTTTCGGGCCACCGGGGGCCGGTCAGCCGCCGAGCGCGACGCCAGCGACGTTGCGCTTGCCCTTGCGGACCACGAGCCACTTGCCGTGGAGGGCGTCCTCGCGGGACGGCTTCCACTCCTCGTCCGCGATCTTCACGTTGTTGACGTACGCGCCGCCCTCCTTGAGGGTGCGGCGCGCGGCGCCCTTGCTGTCGACCAGGCCCGAAGCGAGCAACAGGTCGACGATCGTCGCGTCCCCGGACGGGTCGACCTTGCCGTTCGGCACCTCGGCCATCGCCGCGTCGAGGGTGCGTTCGTCCAGGTCGCCGAGCTCGCCGCGGCCGAACAGCGCCTGGCTGGCGTTGATCACCTGCCGGGTCTGCTCCTCGCCGTGGACGAGCGTGGTGAACTCCTCGGCCAGCCGCTTCTGCGCGGCCCGCAGGTGGGGCCGCTGTTCGGTGTCCTCCGCCAGCGCGGCGATCTCCTCCTGGCCGAGGAAGGTGAACATCCGCAGGTAGCGGACGACGTCGGCGTCACCCACATTGACGAAGTACTGGTACCAGGCGTACGGCGAGGTCATCTCCGGGTCGAGCCAGAGGTTCCCGCCGCCCGTCGACTTGCCGAACTTGCGGCCCTCGGCGTCGGTGACCAGGGGCGCGGTCAGCGCGTGCACGGCCGCTCCGTCGGTCCGCCGGATCAGGTCCACGCCGCCGACGAGGTTGCCCCACTGGTCCGACCCGCCGACCTGCAGCTTGCAGCCGTACTGGCGGTGCAGTTGCAGGTAGTCCTGTGACTGCAGGAGCAGGTAGCTGAACTCGGTGTAGGACATGCCGTCGCCTTCGAGCCGGCGCTTCACCGTCTCCCGGTTGAGCATGACGTTGATCGAGAAGTGCTTCCCGATGTCACGCAGGAACTCCAGCGCGGTCTGCTGCCCGGTCCAGTTCAGGTTGTTCTCGACGATCGCGCCGGTCGGCGAGTCGTCGAAGTCGACGAACCGTTCGAGCTGGCCGCGGATGCGCCCGGCCCACTCGGCGACGACGTCGAGGGTGTTCAGCGTGCGCTCACCGGTGTCGCGCGGGTCGCCGATCATCCCGGTCGCGCCGCCGGCCAGCACAATCGGCCGGTGTCCCGCGCGCTGGAAGCGCTTGAGCATGAGCAGCGGGACGAGGTTGCCGGCGTGCAGGCTGGGTGCGGTCGGGTCGAAGCCGCAATAGAGCGTCACGGGACCCTGGTCGAGCTCACGCCGGAGGGCGTCGATGTCGGTGGACTGCGCGATCAGGCCGCGCCAGGACAGCTCGTCGAGGATGTGTTCGCTCACGCCTGTAGATCCTCCCGCACCAGGTCAACCGACTGACTGGCGGGTCGGACCCGGCGCTTCCCGCCGCGGCGGTAGGTGGACACGGCCGGCGACGCGCCGTCCCAGAACCGCCATGGGGTGTCCATCGCCATCGCGACGCCGACGCGCGGGCCGCTGCGGATCCGCTCGGCCGGCACCCGCTCGCCCACGTACAGCCGGACCGGCGACGCGGGATCGGTCAGGTCGACGCCGTTCTCGTCACGGTCGATGCGCAGCACCGACGTCAGGATCGCCGGGCCCTTGGCGAGCTCGCCGGTCCCCCGCGCGTTCGGCCGCCGCTTGCGGACGACGTCGAGGCCGGTGACGACTTCGCCCGCGCGCAGCAGCACCGCGCCGGCCACGCCGTCGGTCGAGCCGACGATGTTCGCGCAGAAGTGCATCCCGTAGACGAAGTAGACGTACAGGTGCCCCGCCGGTCCCCACATGACGGCGTTGCGCGGGGTCTGCCCGCGGTAGCAGTGGGACGCCGGATCGTCCTCGCCGCGGTAGGCCTCGACCTCGACCAGCCGGACGCCGACGGTGCCGTCGGGGCCATCGGCCTCCAGGACCGCGCCGAGCAGCAGGTGGGCCAGGTCGACCGGGTCCAGCGCCAGCTCGTCACGGGTGAACAACCGGCCTGCGTCGCCGCTCAAACGGGGTCCTCTCCTCGGCTGCCTGGCGCGCCCACCCTAACCCTTGAGCGATCGCTCAAACTTCTCTCCAGCCGGTTTGAGCAGTCGCTCAAACTCGCCGAGCGTGCGTTCGAAGACGCCGGTCACGACGACGCCCCGGTGGTCACCCGGTCGCATCTCCGGCTCCCCCTCCGACTGTGGCGCTCGGCCGCGAGATCCGGACCGCGGAACGCGCGGAAGGCAACCTGGCCCTCCTGGCCCAGACCCTGGCCGGGGCGCAGGGCAGCGAGCGGCTTGCCGACGCGACCCCGCGAGGGCCTGGACAAGTGGATCACCGAAGTCCGGACGGCCCTCGAACGCGTGCTCGCCGGGTCGCCGCTGGCCGAGCTCGCGGACCCCGACGGGCTGGCCCACGCCGTGTCCACCGGGTTCCTCGGGCTGACGCTGTCCGACACGGTCGATCCCGACGGCGCCGAGCAGGCCGTCGCCGCGCTGGAACGGCCGGCCGTGCTCGTCGACGTCCTGGACGGGCTCGGCCCGGTGGCCACGCGGGCCGTCCGGGCCAAGCTCCGCAAAACCCTCAGTTGAGCCACTGGCGCGCCGCGGTGACGCGCTCCTCCAGCCGCGCGCGCTGTTCGGCGACGCGCACCGGCGCCGTGCCACCCCGGGCGTCCCGGGACTTCACCGAGCCCTCGACGGTGAGGACTTCGCGCACTGCGGGCGTCAGCGCCGGGTTGATCTTCTCGAACTCTTCGTCGGTCAGCTCGTCCAGGCCGACGCCGCGGGCCTCGGCGACACGGACGCTCTCGCCCGCCGCTTCGTGCGCGACGCGGAACGGGACGCCCTGGCGGACCAGCCACTCGGCGATGTCCGTGGCCAGGGTGAAACCCGCCGGGGCCAGCTCGGCGAGCCGATCGGTGTGGAAGGTGAGCGTCTCGAGCATGCCAGCGATCGCCGGGAACAGGAGCTCGAGCTGCTCGACCGAGTCGAACACCGGCTCCTTGTCCTCCTGCAGGTCGCGGTTGTAGGCCAGCGGCTGCGCCTTGAGGGTGGCCAGCAGGCCGGTGAGGTTGCCGATCAGCCGGCCCGCCTTGCCGCGCGTCAGCTCCGCGACGTCCGGGTTCTTCTTCTGCGGCATGATCGAGCTGCCGGTGGCCCAGGCGTCGTCGAGCGTCACGTAGCCGAACTCGGCGGTGTTCCAGATGATCACCTCTTCGGCGATCCGGGACAGGTTCACCGCGAGCATCGCGACGGCGAAGGCGAACTCGGCCACGAAGTCGCGCGAAGCGGTGCCGTCGATGGAGTTCTCGACGCTGGTGGCGAAGCCGAGCTCCTCGGCGACGGCCTCGGGGTCGAGGCCCAGCGACGAGCCGGCGAGCGCACCCGAGCCGTAGGGCGACTCGGCCGTGCGGGCGTCCCAGTCCTGCAGGCGCGAGACGTCACGCAGCAGCGCCTGGCCGTGGGCCATCAGGTGGTGGGCCAGCAGCACCGGCTGGGCGTGCTGCAGGTGCGTGCGGCCGGGGAGGATCGCGTCCGGGTGCCGCTTCGCCTGCGACACCAGCGCGTCGATGACCTCCAGGGTGCCGGCGACGACCCGGCGCGCGGCGTCGCGCAGCCACATCCGGAACAGCGTGGCCACCTGGTCGTTGCGCGAACGGCCGGCGCGCAGCTTGCCGCCGAGCTCGGTGCCCGCGCGCTCGAGGAGGCCGCGTTCGAGGGCCGTGTGCACGTCCTCGTCGGCGATCGTCGGGGTGAACGTCCCCGAGGCGACGTCCTGGGCGAGCGTGTCCAGGGCGGCCAGCATGCCGGCCAGCTCGTCTTCGGTGAGCAGGCCCGCTTTGCGCAGCACGCGAGCGTGCGCGCGGGACCCGGCGATGTCGTAGGGCGCCAGGCGCCAGTCGAAGTGCGTCGACGCGCTCAGCGCGGCCATGGCCTCCGCCGGACCGCTGGCGAACCGGCCGCCCCACAGCTGCACCGGCTGCTCGTTCCCGCTCACTGTTCTCGTTTCTCCTCGATGTGGTCGTTCGATGTCAGGCGACGGTGATCCGGCCGTCGTACAGGACCAGGCGGACTTCGCCCGAAACGGTGCCGGTCAGCCTGGCGCATCCGCGGCCGGCCCGCCGTTCGAGCGCGGCGCACGCGGCGCCCCGGTCGATTCTCTGCGCCTCGCCGCGCGCACTCAGCATCCGGCGCGCTTCGGCGACGGTGACCGTCTCGCCGTCGATGGCCACCGGCACCCCGCCGTCGTAGGTGACGACGACCTCGTCCGGCGCGAGGAACTCCCCCTCGGCCGGGAAGATATCGGCGATCACGGTGGTCCTTCGTCGGCCGATCGCTGGGCGAGCGCGGCGAACCGTTCGGCGAGGTCCTTGCCCGTCAGGGGCTCGCGCGCGATCACGGCGACCGTGTCGTCGCCCGCGATCGAGCCGACGACCTCTTCCAGGGCCGCCCGGTCGATCGCGCTGGCCAGGAACTGCGCCGCGCCGGGTGGCGTCCGCAGCACGGTCAGGTTGCCGGACGAGTCCGCCGAGACCATCAGTTCCGCGAGCAGCCGGGAGAGCCGGGACGTCCCGCCCTGCACCCCGCGGACCGGGCTGCCGTCCTCGGGGATGACGTAGACCGGCGCCCCCGAATCCGGCCCGCGCAGCTTGACCGCGCCCAGTTCGTCGAGGTCGCGCGACAGCGTCGCCTGGGTGACCTCGATGCCTTCGGCGGCCAGCAGCTTGGCCAGCTCGGTCTGGCTGCGGATGGTCATGGTGGACACGAGCTCGGTGATCCGCGCCTGCCTGCCCACCCGGCTGCCGGTCATCGCCGGCTCTCTTCGAAGAGCCAGACGAGCAGCGCCTTCTGGGCGTGCAGGCGGTTCTCGGCTTCGTCCCAGACCGCGCTGGCCGGGCCGTCGATCACCTCGTCGGTGATCTCCCAGCCGCGGTGCGCCGGCAGGCAGTGCAGCACGATCGCGTCTTCCGCGGCCTTCTTCAGCAGCTCGGTGTTGACCTGCAGGGCACGGAATGGGCCCACCCGGTCGAGGCCGTCGTTCTCCTGCCCCATCGACGTCCACGTGTCGGTGACGAGCACGTCCGCGCCGTCGACCGCCGCGTACGGGTCGGTGAAGACGGTGGCGGTGCCGCCGGTCTCGCTCGCGCGCTTCTTCGCGTCCAGCATCACGCCCTGGTCGGGCTGGAAGCCGACCGGCGAGACGACCCGGACGTGCATCCCGGCGGTGACCCCGCCGAGCAGCAGCGAGTGCGCCATGTTGTTGGCGCCGTCGCCGAGGTAGACGAGGGTGAGGCCCTCGAGCTTGCCCTTGCGCTCGCGGATCGTCATCAGGTCGGTGAGCACCTGGCACGGGTGGAACTCGTCGGTGAGCGCGTTGACGACCGGGATCGACGCGGCCGAAGCCATCGCCTCGATGCGCTTCTGCGCGAAGGTGCGCCACACGATTCCGTCGACGTACCGCGAGAGGACCCGCGAGGTGTCCTCGATGGTCTCTTCGCGGCCGAGCTGCATCGAACGGCCGTCGACGATCACCGGGTGGCCGCCGAGCTGACTGATGCCGACCTCGAACGAGAACCGGGTCCGCGTCGAGTTCTTCTCGAAGATCGCCGTGATCGACTTCCCGGCGAGGGTCCTGTTGCCGAGCGGGTCGGCCTTGAGCGCGTCGGCGAGGTCGAGGATGGCCTTCTGCTCGGCCGGACTGACGTCGTCGTCGCGGAGGAAGTGGCGCAGCATCAGTCGGAGTCCTTCGTGGTGGAGTCGAGCGCGTTCGGGAGTGCGGCGAGGAAACCCTCAGCCTGGTCGCCGTCGAGGACGAGCGGGGGCGCGAGCCGGACGGTGTCCGGGGCGACCGGGTTGACGAGGTAGCCGGCGTCCTGGGCGGCCTGGGCGACCGCCGCCGAGACGGGTTGCTTCAGGGCGATGCCGAGCAGCAACCCGGCGCCGCGCACGCCGGCGATCAGCGGGTGTCCCAGTGCTTCGACACCGGCCGCGATGTCCTTGCCCAGCGAAGCGACGTGGTCGAGGAGGCCCTCGGCGGCGATGGTCTTCAGCACGGCCAGGCCGGCCGCGCAGCAGACCGGGTTGCCGCCGAAGGTGGTGCCGTGCTGGCCCGGCTTGAGCAGGTCGCCCGCCGCGCCGACGCCGATCACCGCGCCCAGCGGCAGGCCGCCGCCGAGGCCCTTGGCCAGGGTGATGACGTCCGGCACGATGCCGGCCTGCTGGTAGCCGAACCAGGTGCCGAGCCGGCCGAGACCGGTCTGCACCTCGTCGAGCACCAGCAGCGTGCCGGTGGCCTTGGTGATTTCGCGGGCGGCCTGCAGGTAGCCGTCCGGCGCCGGGATGACACCCGCTTCGCCGAGCACCGGCTCCAGGAAGACGGCCGCGGTTTCGGTGTCGACGGCGGCCTTGAGCGCCGCGACGTCCCCGAACGGCACGTGCTCGACCCCGGGCACCAGCGGCTGGAAGGCGTCGCGCTTGGCGGGTTGGCCGGTGAGCGTCAGCGCCCCCATGGTGCGGCCGTGGAACGCGCCTTCGGCGGCGACCACTTTGGTGCGCCCGGTCAGCCGGCTGATCTTCAGCGCGGCTTCGTTCGCCTCGGCGCCGGAGTTGACGAAGAGCACCTTGCCGTGGCCGGTGAGGCCGGCGACGTCGAGCAGCGCCTCGGCGAGCTCGACGGCCACCGGGTTGACGTAGAGGTTCGAGGTGTGGCCGAGCCGCTTGATCTGCTCGGTGACGGCTTCGACGACGGCCGGGTGCGCGTGGCCGAGCGCGTTGACGGCGATGCCGCCGAGCAGGTCCACGTACTCCTTGCCGTCGGCGTCCCACACCTTCGCGCCCTCGCCGCGCACCAGCGTCAGCTTGGGGGTGCCGTAGTTGTCCATGAGGGCGGACTGCCAGTGCGCCTGGCCATCCACATTGGACTCGAGGTCGGTCACGGGAGCTCCGTTTCGGGGAAGACCATGGTGCCGATGCCGCGCGAGGTGAAGACTTCCAGCAGGACCGAATGGGCGAGGCGGCCGTCGATCACGTGCGCCCGGCGCACGCCGCCGCGGATGGCGCGCACGCACGCCTCCATCTTCGGAATCATGCCGCTGGCCAGGCCGGGCAGCATGGTCTCGAGGCGGTCGACGCGGATGCGGTCGATCAGCGACGACCGGTCGGGCCAGTTCGCGTAGAGGCCTTCGACGTCGGTGAGCACCACGAGCTTTTCGGCGCCCAGCGCGGCCGCCAGCGCGCCGGCGGCCGTGTCGGCGTTGACGTTGTGCACGACGCCGTCGACGTCCGGCGCGACCGTGGACACGACCGGGATGCGCCCGGCGTTGACGATGTCCAGCACCGCGTCCGGGTTGACCTCGGCGACCTCGCCGACCAGCCCGATGTCGACCTGCTCACCGTCCACAGTGGCCTGTTTGCGTTCGGCGGTGAACAGCCGCGCGTCCTCGCCGGAGATGCCGACCGCGTACGGCCCGTGGGCGTTGATCAGCCCGACGAGCTCGCGGCTGACCTGCCCGGTGAGCACCATCCGGACGATGTCCATCGTCTCCGGCGTGGTGACCCGCAGGCCGCCCTTGAACTCGCCTTCGACGCCGAGGCGTTTGAGCATCGCGGTGATCTGCGGGCCGCCGCCGTGCACGACGACCGGGCGCAGGCCGGCCAGCCGGAGGAACACCATGTCCTCGGCGAAGGCCGCCTTCAGCTGGCCGTCGATCATCGCGTTGCCGCCGTACTTCACCACCACGGTGGCCCCGTGGAACCGCTGCAGCCAAGGCAGCGCTTCGATGAGCACCCCGGCCTTTTCGGCCGCCGTCGCGAGTCGTTCGTCCGCGGAAATCAGAGCCTCCTGGTTCATGAGGAGTACGCGCTGTTCTCTTCGACGTAACCGTGCGAAAGATCCGTGGTGTAGATGGTCGCCGTGTTCGTGCCGACGCCGAGGTCGACGACGATTTCGATGGCCCGGCCGGTGAGGTCCGCCGCCGACCGGTCGGCGGCGGGCACACCCTGGGCGAACAGGGTGACGCCGTTGATCGCGATCGACACGGCCTCCGGGTCGATGCGGGCCGGCGCCCGGCCGAGCGCCATGGCGATCCGGCCCCAGTTCGGGTCGGAGCCGAACAGCGCCGTCTTGACCAGGTTGTCCTCGGCGATCGTGCGGGCGACGGCGATCGCGTCGGCCTCGGTGGCCGCGCCGCGCACGGTGACGTCGACGTCCTTAGTCGCGCCCTCGGAGTCCGCACGCAGCTGGAGTACGAGGTCGTGGCTGACCGCGGTGAGCAGCTCGGTGAGCTCGGCTTCGGTGGGCTCGACGCCACTGGCGCCCGAGGCCAGGACCAGGACGGTGTCGTTGGTGGACGTGCCGCCGTCGACGTCCAGCCTGTCGAAGGTGACGTGGGTCGCCGCGCGCAGCGCCCGGTCGAGGGTTTCCTTGTCCACCACGGCGTCGGTGGTCAGCACCGAAAGCATGGTGGCGAGGTTCGGGGCGAGCATGCCCGCACCCTTGGCGAAACCACCGACGCTCCAGCCGGTGTCGTGCTTCGCAAACGCTTGCTTCGGTTTCGTGTCGGTGGTCATCACGCCCGTGGCGGCGTTGAGGCTCGCTTCGGGACTCGAGTCGAGGGCCTTGACGGCGGTGTCCACTCCGGACAGGACGGCGTCCATCGGGAGCCGCTCGCCGATCAGGCCGGTGGAGCAGACGGCGACCTCGATCGCGCCCGCCTGTAGGACTTCGGCGACCTTCTCGGCCGTGGCGTGGGTGTCCTGGAAGCCGCCGGGCCCGGTGGCCGCGTTGGCGCCGCCCGAGTTGAGGACGACGGCCTTGAGCCGCTGCTGCTTGAGCACCTCCTGCGACCACAGCACCGGCGCGGCCTTGATGACGTTGCGGGTGAAGACGCCGGCCGCGACGTCGAGCGGGCCGTCGTTGACGACCAGGGTCAGGTCGAGCGCGCCGGAGGCCTTGATCCCGGCGGCGACGCCGGCGGCGCGGAAGCCCTGGGGGCCGGTGACGGTCACGGTGCCACTCCTACGGTGGGAAGCCCGGTGGTCTCCGGGAGGCCGAGGGCCAGGTTCATCGATTGGACGGCACCGCCGGCGGTGCCCTTGGTGAGGTTGTCGATCGCGGCGACGACGACCAGGCGCTTCGCGTCGGCGTCGACCGTGACCTGCAGCTGGGTGTTGTTCGAGCCCAGCGTCGAGGCCGTCGCCGGCCAGGCGCCGGCGGGCAGCAGCTGGACGAACGGCTCGGCGTCGTAGGCCTTTTCGTACGCGGCGCGCGCGGCGGCCTCGTCGACGCCGTCCTTCAGCGGGGCGGTGGCCGTGGTGAGGATGCCGCGGGGCATCGGCGCGAGCACCGGCGTGAAGGACACGGTGACCTTCTCCCCCGCGACGGCGGACAGGTTCTGGGCGAATTCGGGGGTGTGGCGGTGGGCGCCGCCGACGCCGTACGCGCTCGCCGAACCCATCACCTCGGAGCCGAGCAGGTTCGGCTTGAGGCTCTTGCCGGCGCCGGAGGTCCCGGTGACCGCGACGATCGTGACGTCGGGCTCGATCAGCCCGGCGGCGAACGCGGGCGCGAGGGCCAGCGAGCCGCCGGTCGGGAAGCAGCCGGGCACGGCGATGCGCTTCGTGCCGGCGAGCTTTTCGCGGGCGCCGGGCAGTTCGGGCAGGCCGTACGGCCACTGGCCGGCGTGGTCGCCGCCGTACCAGCGCTGCCAGTCGCCGGCGTCGGCCAGGCGGTGGTCGGCGCCGAGGTCGACGACCAGGACGTCCGGGCCGAGCCGCGCCGCGATCGCCGCGGAGTGCCCGTGCGGCAGCGCGAGGAAGACGACGTCATGGCCGGCGAGGGTCTCCGGCGTCGTCTCGGCCAGGACGCGATCGGCGAGGGGGACGAGGTGGGGCTGGTGGACGCCGAGCTTCGTGCCCGCGCTGCTGGCGGCCGTGAGCGCGCCGATCTCGACCCCGGGATGGGTCAGGAGCAGGCGCAGCAGCTCACCACCCGCGTACCCGCTGGCTCCGGCCACCGCGATGTTCACCGTCATACGCATGATTATGCACGCCCTTGCAAGTCTAAACAAACCCGGAGTGGTGGCCGCCACCTTGGGATGCTGGGCGCATGACGGACACCCCGGCCCGGTTGCTCGGCCTGCTTTCGCTGCTCCAGACGCCCCGCGAGTGGCCGGGCAGCGAACTCGCCGAACGCTTGGGCGTCAGCCCGCGCACCATCCGCCGCGACATCGAGCGGCTGCGCGACCTGGGGTACCCGGTCGAGGCCAGCCGAGGCGTGGCGGGCGGGTACCGGCTGGTCGCCGGCACCGCGATGCCACCGCTCGTGCTGGACGACGAGGAAGCCGTCGCGATCGCGGTCGGCTTGCGGACCGCGGCGGGACAGTCCGTTTCCGGGATCGAGGAGGCGTCCGTGCGGGCGCTCGCCAAGCTGGAGCAGGTCCTGCCGGCCCGGCTGCGCCGCCGGGTGGGCACGATCGGCACGGCGACGGTCGCCGTGCCCGCCACCGGGCCGGTGGTCGACCCGGCGCAGCTGACGGTGTTCGCCGGCGCGATCACCAACCACGAGACGGTGCGGTTCCGCTACCGCGCCCACGACGGCGCGGAGACCCGCCGCCGGGCCGAGCCGCTCCGGCTGGTCGCCGCGGGCCGCCGCTGGTACCTGGTCGCCTACGACCTCGACCGGGCGGACTGGCGCGTGTTCCGCGCCGACCGCGTCCGCGACGCCCAGGCGACCGGCGGCCGGGTGGTGCCGCGCCGGCCGCCCGCCACGGACCTGGCGGCGTACGTGCTCGAGCGGTTCTACGACCTGGCGCCTTCGTACCAGGCAGTGGCTGTGCTGGCGGAGCCGGCGTCGCAGATAGCTCCCCGCCTCGGCCAGGCGGCGGGCGAGCTGACCGACCTCGGCGACGGCCGGTGCCGGTGGCGGAGCCACTCGGACACGTTGGACTGGCTCGCGTTCCGCCTGCTGGGGCTGGGGTGCGGGTTCACGGTCGAGGAACCGCCGGAACTGGTGGCGCACCTGAAGGTGCTCGCCGACCGGGCGGCCGCGGCCGTGCCGGACTGACCGGTCGGCCCGGTTGCGCCGGCCGGAGCTCGGTGCGCCGGACCGGCACCAGGCGCTTGACGCCACTCGCGAGCCGTGCCGAGCCGGACCGACCCGGCAGCTTGCTGCCGCCACGCGGGGGGACGCCACGGCACGCGGATCGGCCGGGGTTCCGGGCCGGACAGCGAAGTCGAAGCTCATCGATTTCCTCCGTTCGATGAAGTCGGAACCGACGGCCGGTGGGCCGGTCCACCCTGCGGACCGGCCCACCGCCGCCGGTCAGGCAGGCTCACCTCCGTCCAGGTCCGTGCGCCTGCTCGGCGGCACGGGGAGGTAGCAGCCCGGGTGTTCCGGATCGCAGCCCACGCGGGGCAGGCGGGCGCGGATGCCGCCGGGGGTGCGCTCGAAGTACGCCGCGATCTGCGCGACGCTCTCCCCCGCGATCCACCGGCTCTCCAGCTCCGCGTCCATCTCCTCGTTCCACGGGCGGCCCTGCTGGGCAGGACGGCCCGCGGATCTTCGCCGCGGCCCGCGGCGCTCGCCGGTCGCGGACAGCAATCCGTCCGCGACGAGCTCCGCCACCGTGTCCGCCACCGCGACGTCGAGGTCGAGGCTGCCCTCGGCGACCGGTTCGCCGCCGGGAGCGGCCGCCTCCAGGGTGATCATCACCCGGGGCGTGGGTTCGGCGCGGTCGACGTCCGTCCTGGTCGAGACCACGATCTGGTAGGTGTTCTCAGCTGCCCGGACCTCGGTCCGGCGCTCTTCGATGATCGACATGCCACGAAGCTAGCGCGCACCCCCGACAATTTTCGGCCACGCGCTGCTCACGGCCCACTCCGCTCCGAAATTGTCGGCCCCCTCCCCTAACGTTCCCGGCGACCACGAAACGTCACGAGGAGGCGACGATGGGGCACCGGCGGACAAGACGCTGCCCCGGTCCGGAAGCACCGGACCGGGGCAGCGGGATGGAGCGGGTTCGCTCAGAAGTGCAGCAGCTGGGCCAGCGCGCTCTGCTTCTCCTGGGCGGCTTTCGCGGTGTTGTCCGACTTCTGCGCCGCGGCGCCGTCGGGCACCGGCGCCGGCACCGGGCTGCACTGGACGTCCGAGTGGTTGCCGGGCTGGCGCTTCGGCAGCGTGCCGTTGGCCAGGTAATCGGCGACCTTGTCGTCCACACAGGCCACACCGGACAGCGAACCGGCGTGCGTGGTGCCGCCCGGCGCGCTGATCAGGCTCGAGTTCGGGAACCGCTTCCGCACCTCGAGGCTGCCGGTGTACGGCGTGGCGGCGTCGAGCTCCTCGCTGATGAGCAGGGCACCGGCCACCTTGCGGCCGTCGATGTTCACCGGCTTGCCCGCCTTCGCCGGCCAGAACGCGCAGGGCGCGTTGAACCAGGCGTTGCCCCAGGTCTCGAACGGGGCCTTGAAGTAGGTCAGCCAGTTGTCGACCCGCCACCGGTTCCAGTCGGTCGGCCACTGCACGTCGGTGCACTGCACGCCGAGGTACACGGCGAAGCCGTTGTCGTCGCCCGGCGGGTTCGAGTTGTCGTAGAGCTCCTTGAGCGTCTGCCAGTCACCCTTGTGCACGTAGCCGTCGAACGCCTTGGCCATGTCGACCCAACCGAAGACGTAGTAGCCGGCCTGCAGGAAGATGTCGGTCCATTCGTCACCGCCGATCACCCCGCCCGCCGGGTCCTTGGCCAGCTTGCGCTGGGTGGCGTACCACAGCTTCTCGACGGCGTCGCCGGTCTTGCCCAGGTGGTAGACGTCGTCGTACTTCGCGAGCCAGTCGAAGTAGATCTTGATGTTCTTGTCGAACGCGACGTCCTGGTCGAGGTTGGCCTGGTACCAGACCTTCCGCGGGTCGACGTTGCCGTCCAGCACCATCCGGCGGACGTTCTTCGGGTACAGCGTACTGTACACCTGGCCGAGGTAGGTGCCGTAGGAGAAGCCGTAGTAGTTGATCTGCTTCTCGCCGAGCGCCTTGCGCAGGCTGTCCATGTCCTGGGCGACGTCGGTCGTCTTCAGGTGGTTCAGGATCTCGCCGTTCTTGCGGCACGCGTCGGCGTACCCCTTCGAGCGGGCGAGCCAGGTCTTCTCCAGCTGCACGGTGGTCGGCACGTACGCCGGCCGGTTGTAGCTGAAGTAGTTCCCGTCGCAGCTGATGGCGGGCTTGCTGGACCCGACGCCCCGCGGGTCGAAGCCGATCCAGTCGTAGTTGTCCCCGGCGTGGTTCGGCACGTACTTCCCGAGCACCGACAGGCCGAGGCCGGAGCCACCCGGGCCGCCCGGGTTCACCAGCATGATGCCCTGGGACTGCGCGGTCTTGTGCTTGATCCGCGAGACCGCGACGGAGACCTTCGCCCCGCCCGGCTTCGCGTAGTCCATCGGCACTTCGAGGAAGCCGCACTCGGCGCCGTTGGCCTTGAGGCTCGCCGACGCGCAGGGCCCCCAGGCGATCGGCGCGGGGGTGAACTGCACCCCGGGCTCCGCCGAGGCGGCGGGCGCGGCGGCCATCAGCCCGGCCGCGAGCCCCGCGGCGGCGACGGCGGCAACGATTCTTTTCACAGTCGTCCTTTTCATCCGCTTTCGACAGCGTTCGCCAGATTTCGACGAAACTACCGGCAACCCTGGACAATCTCGTCGACCGACGCGACTTCCGCCATCCGTCTTTCGTCGGGACCTGCGGGGTCCGCGCGGCGCTGGAACTGTCGGTGGCCGGCAGTACGCTCCGGGGCGCCCGAGCCCGACAGGAGGACGGATGAGCGCGGACGAAAGGCTGGTCAAGGCGATTCGCGCCGGGCTGGCCGAACTGGCCGACCCGGTGAAAGCACCGGCGATGCAGGCGTACATGAAGTCGGCCATGCCCTTCCGCGGGGTCCCGAAACCCGAGCGCAGCACGCTCCTCAAGCGCGTCCTGGCCGACCACACATTGACCGATCGGGTGACTTTTTCGGCGACCGTCCTGGAGTTGTGGCGAACCGCCGAATTCCGCGAGGAGCGCTACGCGGCCATCGATCTTTCCGGGTACCGGGCCTACCGGCGGTGGCAGGACCCGGACCTGCTGCCGGTGTACGAGGAAATGATCGTCGGCGGGGCCTGGTGGGACTACGTCGACGAGGTCGCGATCCGGCGGATCGGCCCGATCCTCCGTGAGCATCGCGGCCGCGTGACGCCGACGATGCTGGCGTGGGCGCACGACACCGACCTCTGGCGCCGCAGGACGGCGATCATCTGCCAGGTGGGCGCCAAGGAGGACACCGACACGGACCTGCTGACCCGCGCCATCGAGCCGTCGATCGCCGAGCCGGAGTTCTTCCTGCGGAAGGGAATCGGCTGGGCGCTGCGGGAGTACGCGAAGACGGCGCCGGACTGGGTGCGGTGCTTCGTGGACGATCACCCGGGCCTGTCCGGGCTGTCGAGACGGGAGGCGCTCAAGCACCTCGGCTGAGGATCCGGGCGCGGGGTCGGTTCACGGATCGAGAGGGTCGGCCGGCGTACCCGAAGGGGCGGCTTATGTGCCGGGAAGGTCGGCTCGCGTACCTGGGGCGGTCGAGTTGCGTACGGGACGGTCGGCTCGCGTGCCCGATGGGTCGATCCGCGTGATCAGCGGGGTGACTCGCGTGCTCGAAAGGGTATCTCGCGTGATTGAAGGCGCGACACGTGTGATCGAAGGCGCGACTCGCGTGATTGCAAGCGTGACTCGCGTGAATGGAGGCGTGACTCGCGTGAATGGAGGCGTGACTCGCGTGAATGGAGGCGCGACTCGCGTGAATGGAGGCGCGACTCGCGTGATTGGAGGCGCGACTCGCGTGATTGGAGGGTGGGCGCGGGACGGGCCGGCCCCTCCTGGCTGGGCGGGAGGGGCCGGGTGACCGTCAGGCGCGGAGGGTGGCGCTGTAGCGCTCGGCCGCCGCCGCCAGTGCTGCGTCGCGGGCCTTGGTGGCCTCGTCGACCGTCAGGGTGCGGTCCGGGGCGCGGAAGCGCAGCTTGTACGCCAGCGATCGCTTGCCCTCGCCGACCTGTTCGCCCGTGTACACGTCGAACAGGGTGATGTCCTCGAGGAGCTCGCCCGCGCCCTCGCGCAGCACCGACGCCAGGTCTGCCGATGGGACCTCGGCCGCCGCCACCAGGGCGACGTCGAGGAGGACCGGCGGGTAGCCCGAGACGCTCGGTGCCGGGCGGGCGTCCGGCAGCGGGATCGCGTCCAGGTCCAGCTCCATCGCCACCGTGCGCGGCGGCAGGCCGAGGGCCTCGACCACCTTCGGGTGCAGCTCGCCCGCGTGGCCGACCGGCCAGTCGCCGACCCGGAGCTGGGCGCAGCGGCCCGGGTGCCACGGCGGGAGGTCGGCCGCCTGGACCGTCAGCTCGACGCCGGCCGCCTCCGCGACCGTGCGGGCCGCCTGGACCGCGTCGGCCCAGTTCGCCGGCTCGCCCGCGCCCCACCAGCCCGCTCGGCGGCGGTTGCCGGCGAGGACCACCGCGACGTGCAGCGGCTGCAGCGGCACCGCTGCCTCGAGCAGCGCCAGGTCCTCGTCCGACGGGCGGTGGTCGACGCCCAGGTCCGGGACCTTCAGCGGGTTCGGAGCCGGGAGCACCACCTGGCCGACGTGGTACAGCGAGACGTCCTTCATCCCGCGGGACACGTTGCGCTGCATGGTGTCCAGCAGGCCCGGCAGCAACGTCGTCGCCAGGCGGTTGCGGTCGGCTTCCAGGGGGTTGCGGACCACCACCGTGTTGCGGCGGACGTCGTCGGCCGGGAGGCCGAAGGCGTCCCACACCGCGTCGCTGACGAACGGGAACGGGCGCACCTCGACGTAGCCCGCCTCGGCGAGCGCCCGGGAGACACCCCGGACCCGCCGCTGGCCGTCGGTCAGGCCGCGGCCGGCCGGCGCGGCCGGCAGGACCGACGGGATGCTGTCGTACCCCTCCAGGCGCAACACCTCTTCGACGAGGTCGGCCGGCTGGCGCAGGTCGCCGCGCCAGCTCGGCGGGATCGCCGTGACCAGGCCCGTTCCGTCGTCGCCCGTGCCGACCGAGACCTTGCAGCCGATCTGGGTGAGCCGGCGGACCGTGACGCCGCGCTGGTAGCTCACGCCCGCCACCTTGTCCGGCAGGTTGATCGGCATGACGACCGCCGGGTTCGGCTCGACGCCGCCCTCGTCGGTGCGGCCCGGCTGGATGGCCGCGTCGCCGTACTGGCGCAGCAGCCGGGCGGCCAGCTCGACCGCCGCCGCGCAGAGCTGCGGGTCGGTGAACCGCTCGAAGCGCTTGGCGGCCTCGGAGAACAGCTTGTGCCGCCGCGCGGTGCGGCTGATCGCCGCCGGGTTCCAGTGGGCCGCCTCGAGCAGCACGTCCGTGCTCTCCGGCGTGATCTCGGTGTTCGCGCCACCCATCGTGCCGGCGAGCGAGATGACGCCGCTGTCGTCGGCGATGACCACGTCGTCCGGGTCGAGCGTGCGCTCGACGTCGTCCAAAGTGGTCAGTTTCTCGCCCGGCTTCGCCCGGCGCACCACCAGATCGCCCTGGATGGCCTTGGTGGCGAACGCGTGCAGCGGGTGCCCCAGCTCGAGCATCACGTAGTTGGTGACGTCGACGGCCAGCGAAATCGACCGGATGCCGGCCAGCATCAGCCGCCGGCGCATCCGCCACGGCGTCGGCGCGGTCGCGTCCAGGCCGGTGACCCGGCGCAGCACGAACCGCGGGCAGCCCTCCGGGTCCTCGACGTGCACCGGCCAGGCGTCACCCTCGGCCGCCGGGACTTCCAGCAGCGCCGGGTCGCCGAAGGGCACGTCGAGAGCGTTCGACAGCTCGCGCGCGAGCCCGCGGATCGACAGCGCGTAGCCACGATCCGGGGTGGGGGCGAGCTCGATCACCGAGTCGTTGAGGCCGAGCAGCTCGCTCGCGTCGTCGCCCGGGCTCGCGGTGCCCGGCGGCAGCACGAGGATGCCGGTGTGGTCGTCGCCGAGGCCGAGCTCACGGGCCGAGCAGATCATGCCGTCGCTGATCCGGCCGTAGGTCTTGCGGGCGGCGATGGCGAAGTCGCCGGGCAGGACGGCGCCGGGCAGCGCGACGACGACCAGGTCGCCCTCGGCGAAGTTGCGCGCGCCGCAGATGATGCCGCGGGTCTTGATGCCGTGCGGGCCCTCGTCGAGCTCGCCGGCTTCGTCGTCGTCTTCGTCCTCGTCGTCTTCGTCGTCGAGCTCCTCGGCTTCGTCGGCGGGCTCGCCGACATCGACGCGGCAGAAGCGCACCGGCTTCTTGAACTCGGTGAGCTCCTCGACCTCGGCGACCCGGCCGACGACCAGCGGGCCGGTCACGGGGCCGAGCTCACGCAGGTCGTCGACCTCGATGCCGATCCGGACGAACGCGTCGGCCAGGTCCTGCGGCGTGACCTCGTCCGCGAGATCGAGGTGTTCGGTCAGCCAGCTGACTGGGACTCGCACTACGCCTCCGTTCCGAAGGGAAGGGTGAAGCGGACGTCGCCCTCCACCATGTCGCGCATGTCCGGGATGCCGTTGCGGAACTGCAGGGTGCGCTCGATGCCCATGCCGAAGGCGAACCCGGAGTAGACCTCGGGGTCGACGCCGCAGGCGCGCAGCACGTTCGGGTTGACCATGCCGCAGCCGCCCCACTCGACCCAGCCGGGGCCGCCCTTCTTCTCCTCGAACCAGACGTCCACCTCCGCGGACGGCTCGGTGAAGGGGAAGAAGTGCGGGCGCAGCCGCGTCTTCGAGCTCTCGCCGAACATCGCGCGGGCGAAGGCGTCCAGCGTGCCCTTGAGGTGGGCCATCGTGATGCCCTTGTCGACCGCGAGCCCCTCGACCTGGGTGAACACCGGGGTGTGGGTCGAGTCGAGCTCGTCGGTGCGGTACGTCCGGCCGGGGCAGACGACGTAGACCGGCAGGTCGCGGTGCAGCAGCGTGCGCGCCTGGACCGGCGAGGTGTGCGTCCGCAGCACCAGGCCCGAGTCCTCTTCGCCGACGTAGAACGTGTCCTGCAGCTGCCGGGCCGGGTGGTCCTTGCCGAAGTTCAGCGCGTCGAAGTTGAACCACTCGGCCTCGAGCTCGGGCCCCTCGGCGACCTCGTAGCCCATCGCGACGAAGGCGTCGGCGACGCGCTCGGAGATGGTGCTGATCGGGTGCCGGGCGCCGCGCGGGATGCGATCCCACGGCAGGGTGACGTCGACGGCCTCTTCGCGCAGCACACGCTCGTCGCGCTCCACCTGGAGCTCGGCGCGGCGCGCGTCGAAAGCCGCCTGGACGGCCTGCCGCGCTTCGTTGACGCGCTTGCCCGCCTCGGCCTTCTCCTGCTTGGGCAGGGCGCCGATCCCGCGGCGGGCCAGGCCCACCGGGGACTGGTCACCGAGGTGGGCCGGCTTGACCTCGGCCAGCCCTTCGAGCCCGGTCGCGGCGGCGAACGCCGCTTCGGCGGCCTTGACCGCCTCCTGCAGCGTCTCGGGGGCGAGCACCGCGCCCTGTGCTTCCTTCTCCGTGGCTCCGGACATAACTCCTCGGCGTCCGCTGGGACTGGTCGTTCACGCACCGCCGCACACGGCACGCGAGAGGTCAAAGGCGGGAAAAGTCTATGGGATCGGCTCCGCACGCCCCCGGGGCGACCGGGGG
>NZ_JBSGJD010000202.1:0-18908 GCF_053605405.1 Amycolatopsis sp. NPDC003861 | reverse complement strand
TGCCGGGTCAAGGCACGCTTTCCCGCCTTGACCCGGCACCACCGTCCGTAGTGACAATTCAGGCTTCGGGGTGGTGGGCACCGAGCTGATTGGCGGGCTCGGTGGGGCGGGTGCTTCCTGCCCAGGCGATGAGCTCGCTGGAACCGGCCCGAGCCTCGGCGAGGCGGCGAGGGTTGCGGGCCTCGGGGACCCCGCACCAACAGACTGTGCCGGGCTCTGGCTGCGGAAGGGCGGGCTGTGCGTTGGCGGCCCGGGGCCAGGCTGAGCCGACCCTCGCCGGGGGGCGGCCCGGCCCGGCCCGACCCTCGCCGGGGGGCGGCCCGGCCCGGCTCGGCCCGGCCCGGCTCGGCCCGGCCCGGCTCGGCCCGGCCCGGCGGCTCGGCTCGGCCCGGCGGCTCGGCTCGGGTCGACCCGGCACGGCACGGCCCGGCTTGGCTCGGCCCACCCCCGAAAAGCACCCCCGGCCTGGCCGACAACCCACCGAACCGACCCTCCCTGGACCGGACCGGACCCGGCGCGGCAGGATCAACCCCCGGATGTGACGTGAGCTAGGAGGACATCGTGGCCCGGCGTGAGAAGGGCGGCTTCTGGGTGGGGTTCGCCGCCGTACTGTTCTACCCGCTCACCGGTATTGCGCGGCGGGTCTACGTCGGGGCCGAGAAGATTCCGCGGCAAGGGCCCGCTCTGCTCGTCATGAACCACATCTCGCACCTCGATCCCGCCGTCGACGCCGTCTTCGTGCACCGGCAGAAGCGGGTTCCCCGGTTCCTCTTCAAGGAGAGCCTGCTGCGCGCTCCGGTCCTCGGCCCGATCGTCGGCGGGTCCGGGCAGATCCCCGTCTCGCGGGGGTCGGCCGCCGCCGGGGACAGTCTCAAGGCTGCCCACCAGGCCCTCGAAGACGGCAAGATCGTCGTCATCTACCCCGAGGGCACCATCACCAAGGACCCGGCCGGCTGGCCGAAGGAGTCCTTCACCGGCGCCGCGCGGCTCGCGCTGCAGAACGACGTCCCCATCATCCCCGTCGCCCGGTGGGGCACCAGCCAGATCTTCAACGGCTACACGAAGAAGTTCACGCCGTTCCCGCGCAAGACGATCACCCACTCCGTCGGCGACCCGATCGACCTGTCCGCCTACCGCGGCGGCAACACCCGCAGCGCCACGAAACTCCGCGAAGTCACCAAGGTCATGATGGACGAGGTGACCCGGCTCCTCGCCGAGATCCGGCACGAGGAACCGCCCGCCGCAAAGCCGGAAGACCCCGCCTGATGCGCGCCGACGTGCAGCGGGTCACCGTGCTCGGGGCCGGCTCGTGGGGCACCGCCTTCGCCAAGGTGCTCGGCGACGCCGGCCGGGACGTCACCGTGTGGGCGCGCCGCGAGCAGGTCGCCGAAGACATCCGGGACCGGCACACCAACAGCGCCTACCTGCCCGGCGTGACCCTGCCCGCGACCGTCACCGCCACCAGCGATCCCGCGGAAGCGACGAAAAGCGCCGAAGCCGTCGTCCTGGCCGTGCCCAGCCAGAGCCTGCGGGCCAACCTGACGGCGTGGCGCGGCCTGCTGCCGAAGGACGCCATCCTGGTCAGCCTGGCCAAGGGCGTCGAGCTCGGCACCCTCAAGCGGATGAGCGAGGTGATCGGCGAGATCGTCGGGATCGAACCCGACGAGGTCGTCGTCGTCACCGGGCCGAACCTGGCCAAGGAGATCGCCGCCGGGCAGCCGTCGGCCTCGGTGCTCGCCTGCGCCGACCACGAACGCGCCGTCGCGATCCAGCGGGCCTGCGCCAACTCCTACTTCCGCCCCTACACCAACACCGACGTCGTCGGCTGCGAGCTCGGCGGCGCCTGCAAGAACGTCATCGCGCTCAGCACCGGGATGGCCGCGGGCCTCGGCCTCGGCACCAACACGATGGCGACGCTCATCACCCGCGGCCTCGCCGAGATGGCCCGGCTCGGCGCGAAACTGGGCGCCGACCCGCTGACCTTCGCCGGGCTCGCCGGGGTCGGCGACCTGGTCGCGACCTGCTCGTCGCCGCTTTCGCGCAACCGCACCTTCGGCGAGCGCCTCGGCCGCGGGGAGACCCTCGAACAGGCGCAGGCGGCCGCCGGCGGGCAGGTCGCCGAGGGCGTCATGTCGTGCTCGTCGATCCGGGCGCTCGCCGTGAGCCTCGGGGTCGACATGCCGATCACCGACGCCATGCACCGCGTCTGCCACGAGGGCGTCGACCCCCGGCAGGCCGGCGCGGAGCTGCTCGGACGGTCCCAGAAACACGAATGGTCCTGATCCGTGGGACGGCTTGACCGGGAAGGACGCGGCTGCGACGCTGGTCGCATGTTCGCGTACGCCATGTCCGAGTCGCGGGGCCGCCTGAGCCTCCACTCGTGTGTGCGCGCGTGTCGCTGTTGTCGGTGAACCCAGCCCCGGCCCAGCTCGACACCCTTTTCTTTCCCGTGAGGACCCTCATGTTCGCCGTTCCGGACAACACCCTGCTGCGTCCCGAAAACCCCGCGCTGCGCCACCCCGTGCGCGTCGCCCTCGAGGTCGCCGCCGACCGCGACCGCTGGCGCCACCTGCTGCGCTACGACCCCGACGAGCGCTTCGCGACGCTGGTGTCGAAGGACGAGCAGCAGGAGGTGTGGCTGATGAGCTGGCTGCCCGGCCAGCGCACCGACCTGCACGACCACGCGTTCGCCAGTGGCGCGTTCACCGTGGTCGGCGGCCACCTGACCGAAGCCGTGGCGCGCCGCGCGCCGGACGGCCGCGCGGTCACCGAGCTGCACGCGCTGTCGGCGGGGCAGTCGCGGGTCTTCGGGCCCGGGTACGTGCACGAGGTCCGCAACGACGGCCCCGACCCGGCGATCTCCGTCCACGTCTACCGCGACGCCGGCCGCGCGATGCGCCCGTACCACCTGGACCCGGTCGAGGGGCCGATCCCGGACTGATCAGTCCAGGTCGCCGCGCGCCCGGAACTCCCGCTCGATCCGGGACCGGCCGGCACCGGACGCCAGCAGGGCGTGCAGCAGGATCCGCGACTTCCGCGCGTCGAGCCAGCCCGCCATGGTCGCGCCCATCGCGATGAGGCTCGACTCCGAGCCGTGGAAGCCGTACGTCGAGCGCAGCGTCGGGCCCGCGCCCGTCCGCGACGCGACGACCACCGGCAGCGACGGCACCAGCCGCGCGATAACGTCGGCCAGGCCCGACGACACGTGCCCCACGCCGGTCGCCGCGACCACCACGCCGCGCACGTCCGGCTGCGCGGCGGCGTGCTCCAGAAAGGCGCCCGAGTCGTCCAGACCTGCTTCCACGATCGGGACCAGGCCGCCGAAGTCGTCCCCGGACAGGGACGGCAGCCGCGGCGGTGATGGGTGGAACCAGTGCACCGCGTGCTCGACGACCATGCCCAGCGGTCCCGCCGGGGCCGACGAGAACGCGTCCAGGTGACTCGAATGCGCCTTCCGCACCCAGCGTGCCGCGTGGACGTCGTCGTTGAGCGTGACCAGCACTCCCCGGCCACGGCTGCGCGGGTCGGCCGCGACGGTCAGCGCGTTGCGCAGGTTCGCCGGGCCGTCCGGGCTGAACAGGCCGGCGTTGCGCATCGCCCCGGTGACGACCACCGGCGTCTCCGACGGCCAGTGCAGGTCCAGGAAGTACGCCGTTTCCTCCAGGGTGTCGGTGCCCTGGACGACGACGAAGCCGTCGGCGTCCTGGCGCAGGCCCCAGTCGCGGCAGCGCAGGAGGGTCGCGAAGTCCAGCGACGCGCTGCCGATCCCGGCCAGCGTCTCGGCCAGGACGTCCATCGGCAGGTCGCCGAGGCCGCCGAGCAGTTCGGCCGCGCCGAACCGCGGGACGGCGCCGCCGTCGCCGTCGCCCGGGGCCATCGAGATGGTGCCGCCCAGCGTGGCGACGGCGATCAGGGGACGTGCCATGAAGCCACCCTATTCAGCGGTTCTCAATCGGCCGTCGCCGCACGCTCGGCCGCGCTCCTCAGCACGCAGAACTCGTTGCCCTCCGGGTCGGCGAGGACCGCCCAGCCCGTGCCGTCCGGGTTGCGGCGGTCGTCGAACATCGTCGCGCCGAGGCCGAGGAGCCGCGCGACCTCCTCGTCGCGCGGGATGTCCGGCTGCAGGCACAGGTGCAGGCGGTTCTTCACCGTCTTCGGTTCGGGCACGCGCAGGAACAGCAGCGTCGTGCTGTCGTTCAGTTCGAAGCCCACCTCGTCGTCGCCGGGCTGGTCGGTGTCCGGGATCGGCTTTCCGGTGACCTGGCTCCAGAACTGGCACAACGTGTACGGGTCGGCACAGTCGACGGAGACGTTCAGCACGGACGACGGCATGGCACTCCTCGAAGTCGGATGCCGTCGAGTCTGGCCCAGCCGCGTCGCGAGGGCGAACCGATTTACGACGCCAGCGCCAGCCCCGCCGTGCGGTGCACGCGGCGGCTGTCGTCGACGATGAGGATCTCGCAGTCCGGCCGGTCGGCCGCCCAGGTGATGCCCTCCGCGCCCATCGCGAACGCCGCCGTGGCCAGCGCGTCCGCCGTCACCAGGTCGCCGGCCACCACGGTGACGCTCATCAGGCCGGTCGCCGGCGTTCCCGAACGGCCGTCGAGGATGTGAGAGCCGCGCTCGTAGGCCGCCGACGTCGCGATCGCGCCGTTGCGCGACTCCAGCACCGCGCACACCGCCAGGGGCTGCTCGGGGTGGCGCACCCCGACCCGCCATGGCCGGCCCGGCTCCGGTTCGCCCGCCGTGACGACGTCGCCGCCGGCGTTGAGGCAGAACGTCCCCGCGCCCTCGGCCTTGAGCATGTCGGCTGCGCGCTGCACCGCCCAGCCCTTGACGACCGCGCACGGGTCGAGGCCCCGCCCGGGCAGCCGCGCGCGGAACGCACCGCCGGAGAGCTGCTCGTAGTACGCGCAGAGCTCCAGCACCTCCAGGAGGTCGTCGCTGAGTTCCGCGGCCGTCAGCTCGCCGCGGTCGTACCGGCTGACCTCGCTGTCCTCCTTGAACGGGCTGAACCGCGCGTCGACGTCCCGGAACCACGCGAAGACGTCGTCGACGACCTCCGCGAAGTCCCCGTCGTCCCGCAGGTCGAGGGAGATCGGCAGGCCCATCACCTGTTCGACGCGGGTGGTCATCTCTTGCCCCGCGCGTCGATCGCGGCCTGCAGCGACGTCTTGTACGACTCGCTCGTCTCGGTCGCGCCGGTCACCGTGTCGATGTTCGCGCTCTGCGCCTGCATCGCCGCCTCCTGCAGCTTCGGCAGCGCGGTGACCGCCCGCCCGTGGTCCGGGGCCTGCAGCAGCGTGATCGCGGTGAGACGGCTGCCGGAGAACGTCACCTGGACCTGCACGATCCCGTACACACTGGACTCCGCGGTGCCCTGCGTGGTCACCACCCCGCCCGCCGGGTCCGAAGTGGACGGTCCGGGCGCCTTGTTGTCCGAAGAGGACGGTGCCGAGGGTGTCGCCGACGGCGCCGTGGAAAGCGGTGGTGCGGTGATCGCGGGCGGTGGCTGGGCGGCGGCGGTGTTCTGCACCGGTCCGGGTTCGAACCGCCAGACCGCGATGAACCCGGCGATCGACAGCGCGACGACGAAGATGGTCTTCTTCACAACGTTCCCCTAGGCCGCGAGACTGAAGCGTTCGGCGTGGACCTGGGAGTTCGGCACGCGCAGCTCGCGCAGGCTGCGCAGCACGGCCGAAGTCATCCCCGGCGGGCCGCAGACGAACACGTCCCGCTCGTGCACGTCCGGCACCATCATGTGCAGGTTCGCCGGCCCGAGCAGCACGCCGCGCGGGCCCACCGCCTGGTCCGGCCCGGTGAGCACGTTGACGACGGCGCCGCGCGCCTTGGCCAGTTCGTTCAGTTCCGGCAGCAGCACGGCGTCGGCCTGGTTGCGGACGCGGTAGAGCACCACGACGTGGCCGTCGATGTCCTCCAGCAGCGCGCGGATCGGCGTGATCCCGACCCCGCCCGCCACCAGCAGCGCGTCGGGCCGCCGCTGGTGGATCGTCGTGAACGCGCCGTACGGGCCCTCGGCGAACACGCGCGTCCCGATGGGCAGGTTGCGCAGCCCGGCGCTCGACTCGCCGAGCGCTTTCGCCGTCAGCCGCAGGGAACGGCCGTCCGGCGCGGCCGACAGCGAGAACGGATTGGCCTGCCACCAACGGTCCTTGGTCAGGAACCGCCACAGGAAGAACTGCCCCGCCTTGGCCGGCAGCTTGTCCAGGTGCCTGCCGGACATGTACACCGAAACGACGTCCGGGGATTCGGAAACCACCGCCGTGACACGCAGCTGGTGACGCAGGTTCCGCCACAGCGGCAGCACGACGCGCCCGGCGAGCACGGCGGCGCCGGCCCCGAGCCAGAGCGTCCACCAGTACGCCTTCGCCGCTTCCGTGCCGGCGAACGACTGGCCCAGCGCGATCTGGTGGGTGAACGCGAGCAGCACCGCGGCGTAGGTGTAGAGGTGGATGAAGTGCCACGTCTCGTAGGCGAGCCGCTTGCGCGCGAACTTCGCCGAAACGGCGCCGACGACGAGGATCACGGCGAAGGCGACCAGTGCCCGCAGGATGCCTTCGAGCGTGTTGGCCATTTCGACCAGTTCGTCGACGACGCCTTTGTCCGAAACCTCGGCATAGCCCATGGTGATGAACACCAGGTGCGCCAGCAGGGTCCACAGGAGCGTGAAGCCGGTCCACCGGTGCCAGGTGGTCAGCCGGTCCATCCCGAGCCGGCGGTCCAGCCAGGGCAACCGGGCCACCAGCAGCAACTGGAACGCCATCGCCAGCGCGCCGTAGAGGCCGGCGAGCCTGCCGATCGTGATCAGCACGTTCTGCGAAACCCCGGCCTGCACGAACAGGACGGTGACGGCGGCCACATTGGCGCCGAGGAAGAGGAAGAGGCCGGATTTCGCGGCGATCCGGGGGCGGATCGCCGGGCGCGCGGCCTCGACGGTCTGCGTCATGGTGCTCACACGGATCCCCCTTTGATTCGGTTCACAAGGCTAGCGTCGGCACCGAGCCTGTGGGGAGGCTTTGCCCCGACTGTCGGAATACTGTCGGCGGGTCCTCCGGGCACGCCGATCGGCGCGCGCCGGGAGATGATGCAGTGGTGCAGACCCCCGATCCCGTGCGCCTGCTCGTCGTCGACGACGAGCCGCACATCGCCGACCTCGTCGCCACCGTCGCCCGGTACGAGGGCTGGCAGGCGGTCACGGCCGGGACCGGCCAGGCGGCGCTGACCCGGGCCGCGGAGTTCGGGCCGGACATCGTCGTGCTCGACCTGATGCTGCCCGACCTCGACGGCTTCACCGTGCTCGACCGCCTGCGCGGCGGCGGCAACGCGGTGCCCGTGGTCTTCCTCACGGCCAAGGACGCGACGGCCGACCGGATCGCCGGGCTCACCCGCGGGGGTGACGACTACCTGGTGAAACCGTTCTCCGTCGAGGAGCTGATGGCGCGGCTGCGGGCGGTGCTGCGGCGCAGCGCCGGCGTCGCGAACCGGCCCGAAGCGCGCGGCGCCGTGCTGCGGGTCGGCGACCTGACCCTGGACGAGGACACCCGCGAGGTCCGCCGCGGCGACGTCTCGGCCGAGCTGACGCCGACCGAGTACGAGCTGCTGCGCTACCTGATGCGCCGCTCGCCCGCGGTGCTGACCAAGGCGCAGATCCTCGACCACGTCTGGGAATACGACTTCGGCGGCCGGTCCAACGTGGTGGAACTGGTCATATCGCACCTGCGGCGCAAAGTGGACGCGGGTGACGGCGAACCGCTGATCCACACGGTGCGCGGCGTCGGGTACGTCGTGCGGCAGGCCCACCGGTGACGCGCGCGGTCCGCCGGTGGTACTGGGCGTGGCAACGCACCCGCCTCGGCACCCGCATCACCCTCGGCCTCGGCGCGCTCGCGCTGGTCGTGTTCGCGGCCGTCGGCGTCACCACCGTCGGGATCATGCACGACTACCTCGACCGGCGGCTCGACGAACAGCTGTCCAAGAGCCAGAACACCCAGCTGCCGCTGCTGCGCGAAACGCACGGCTCGCCGCAGTCGGTGTACTCGTGGTACTCGGCGCTGTACCAGGTCCAGGGCGGGATCGCCGTCCCCGAGCCGGGCGGACGGCTGCCCGGCGACGCCAAGCAGCTGGCGAAGATCGCCGCCGAAGCGGTGACCGGCGACGTCACCCGCACCGTCTACCTGCACGACGACGGCCCGTACCGGGTGCGCGCCTGCCCGGTGGACCCCGATTCGGTGCTGCTGTCCGCCGCGCCGCAGCAGGACCTCGACGCCACGGTCCGGCAGCTGATCGGGGTCGAGGTCGGGGCGTTCGCGCTCGCGCTGGGCGTGCTGGTGGTCGTGGGACGGCTGGTGCTGCGCCGCGGCCTGCGCCCGCTGGCCGACATGGCCGGCACCGCGCACGACATCGCCTCCCACGACCTCACCGCCGACCCGGACCTGCCGGTGCGGGCGGCGGGCACCGGCGGCGGCGCCGAAGTCGAAGAGCTGCGGACGGCGTTCAACGTGATGCTGGCCCACATCGACACGTCACTGGCCGCGAAGACCGAAGCCACCGAGCGGCTGCGCCGGTTCGTCGCGGACGCCTCGCACGAACTGCGCACGCCGCTGACGTCGATCCACGGGTACGCCGACCTCTTCCGCTACGCGGCGGCGAACGAGCCGGCCGAGCGCGAGGCGCACCTGGCGAAGATCCGCGAGGAGACGGCCCGGATGACCGTGCTCGTCGACGACCTGCTGCTGCTGGCCCGGCTCGACGCGCGGGCGGCCGAGACGCCGCTGCGGCCCGAGCGCGTCGACCTGGCCGCGCTGGCCGGGGACGCGGCGGACGCGTTCGCCGCCGGCCGGCCCGACCACCCGCTGACCTCGGCGCTGTCGGCGGCCTTCGTGGACGCCGATCCGGTGCGGCTGCGGCAGGTGCTGGACAACCTGCTGGCCAATGCGGCTGTGCACACCCCACCCGGGACATCGGTGCACGTCTCGGTGGCGGCTTCGGGGGGTTTCGCCGTGGTGGAGGTCACCGACAGCGGGCCCGGCATCGCCCCGGCGGACCAGGAGCGGATCTTCGACCGGTTCTTCCGGGTGGACGACTCCCGCACCCGCGGCAACGGCGGCACCGGGCTGGGGCTGTCGGTGGTCCAGTCCTTGGTCACCGCGCACGGCGGCACCGTGGCGGTGTCCTCGGTGCCGGGCCGGACGACGTTCACGGTCCGGCTCCCGCTCGCCCGCCTGTCGTGAGTGATAAGGCGGGTTAGAACCCGCCTTACCACTCACGACCGGTGACGTGCGGAGGTGTCGTCCAGCCGGGGGAGAGGTCCGCGGACGGCTCGGGCGCGCCGTAGACGGTCCGCACCGGCAGGACGCCGGCCCAGGCGGTGTCGGCCTCGACGTCCTCCGGCTCGTCGTCCGGGCCCTCGGCGCGCATCTTCACCGACGCCTCGGCGAGGTCCAGGGCGAGCACGGACACCGCGGCGAACTCCTTCGCGTTGACCTCGCGCGCGTGCTCCCACGAGCCGGGCGCGAGGTGGTCGGTGAGCACTTTCAGGCCGTGCATCTTCGCTTCGGCGTCCAGGACCGGCTTCGCCTGGCCGAGGATGACGGCGCTGCGGTAGTTCATCGAGTGGTTGTTGACCGAGCGCGAGTAGACGATGCCGTCGAGGAGGGTGACGGTGACGCAGACGTCGAGGCCGTGCGCGGCGGTGCGGAGGCTGGCGGCGCCGGTCGAGCCGTGCAGGTAGAGCGTGTCGCCGTCGCGGCCGTAGCCGGTGGGAAGGACCAGCGGCACCCCGTCGCGGACGATCCCGAGGTGGCAGATCAGGCCTTCGTCCAGGACGGCGTGCAGCGCGGAGCGGTCGGTGACGGCGCGGTGCTTCTTGCGGCCGAGCGTGGTGCGGGGCGTGGTCGACAACATGCGACCAGCGTCTCCCGGCTCAGTGGCCTCGGAGAACGTCCACTTCTCGTACACTTGGGAAGTCCACTCTGCGTCGGGGGAGGTCCCGTGTCCGACACCGCGCTCCCGGTCAGCCTCGACCGTTCGGCGGTGACACCGCTGGCCGTGCAATTGGCGGACGCGTTGCGCGAGGCGGCGGCGAGTGGCCACCTGCGCGGCGGCGACCGCTTGCCGTCGACCCGGGCCCTGGCCGGCCGCCTCGGCGTCAGCCGCACGGTGACGTCGGCGGCGTACGAGCAGCTGCACGCCGAGGGCTGGATCGCCGGCCGGCACGGCTCCGGCACGTACGTGACGACGCCGCCTTCTTCCACGGCCTCGTCGGTCCCGGTGCCCGCGGTCGCGGCTCCCGAGGCGGCTGTGCCGTCGCTGCTGGACCTCGGCCCGGGCACACCGTGGGCGGCCGGGCTGGACCGAGCGGCCTGGCGCCGCGCCTGGCGGGCGGCGGCGGACCCGGAGCCATTGGTCCGGGCCCACCGGGCGGGCCTGCCGGAGTACCGCGCGGCGGTGTCGGAGCACCTCCTGCGCCACCGGGGGCTGGCGGCGGGCTCGGTCCTGGCGACCGGCGGAACGACGGCGGCGGTGGTCGAGCTGGCGGCGGCGGTGCTGGAGCGCGGGGACGTCGTCGCCGTCGAGGAGCCGGGGTACCAGCGCGCGGTGCAGGCGTTCCTGCGGGCGGGGATGCGGGTGGTGGGAGTGCCGGTGGATTCCGAGGGGCTGCGGCCGTCCGCGATCCCTCCGGATGCCCGGGCGGTGTATTGCTCCCCGGCCCACCAGTACCCGATGGGCAGCAGGCTGAGCGCGACCCGGCGGGTGTCACTGGTGGAGCGGGCACGTTCGTCCGCAATGCTGGTGATCGAGGACGACTACGACGGCGAGCTGCGGTTCGACGTGGCCCCGCTGCCGATGCTGGCCTCGCTGGCGCCAGACGTCGTGGTGCACCTGGGAACGACGTCGAAGATCCTCACCCCGACGCTGGGAGCGGGGTGGATGGTGGCACCGGAGGCGATCACGTCGGCGGTGCTGGCGTACCGCGACCTGACGGGAACACGCCCATCGCCGGCAGGGCAGCGGGTGCTGTACGAGTTCGCGAGGAACGGGGACCTGGGCCGTCACCTGCGGAAGTTGCGCCGGGAGATGGCGGAGCGGCGGACGTTGCTGGCGGGAGCATTGTCAGGGGCGGGGATCCCAGTACGGGGGGACGACGCGGGGGCGCACCTGGTGGTGCCGTTTTCATCGGCGGCGATGGAGGCCTCGGTGATCGGGGCGGCCGAGAGGCGCGGAATCCGACTGGACGGCCTGGCAAGGCATTTCACCGGAGAGCCTTCGGTATTCGGGGTGGCAATCGGCTACGCGGGCTGTTCCCGGGAGGCGTTGACGGCGGCGTTGCCGACACTGGTGGCGTTGCTGCGCGGAGGCTCGGGGTGACTTGCAGCTGCCGCACCGACCGAACGGAACGCGGACGCCCAAACCGGCACCCCACCCAGACCTCCCCCGCCACCCCGATCCGAAGCCAGCACGCGGACGGTGGTGCCGGGTCAAGGCACGCTTTCCCGCCTTGACGCGGTACCACCGTCCGTAGTGACAATCACGGCTTCGGGGTGGTGGGAACCGAGCTACTGGTCGCCCGAAGCGACCTGAAACCGCCCAACGCAGTCGAACCGCCGGGCAGAAACCCAGCCGGAAGCCCGGCCGCGGCAGCGACCGACTTCGCCGAAGCCGCAGCGGGAAGGCCAAGCGGGGAAGGCCATGCGGGGGGAGGGTCGAGCGGGGCGGGCCATGCGGGGGAGGGCCGAGCGGGACAGGCTAAGCGGGACGGGCCGAGCGGGGAGGCCAAGCGGAGGAAGTCGAGCGGCACAGGCTGCCCAGGGCGGGCTAAGCGGGGCGGGCCGAGCGGGGCGGGTTAAGCAGGGGAGGCCGAGCGGGGAGGCCAAGCGGGGCGGGCCGAGCGGGGAAGCCCCACCCGGGAAGGCCAAGCAAACCCACCGGCCCCTCGATGCACAAGACGTGCCACCCCCGTCACCGGTTGCGTTCACCGCTCACCACGCTCCACCCACCGCACCGGGCTCGGCTGTTCCCCGAGGTCACCGGGTACGGTGGCTCACCATGAGCGAGAAGATCCGGGTGGCCGTCGTGTTCGGTGGGCGTAGCAGCGAGCACACCATCTCGTGCCTTTCCGCCGGCAGTGTCCTGGCCCACCTCGATCCCGAGCGGTTCGAGGCCGTGCCCGTCGGGATCACGCGCGAAGGCCGGTGGGTGCTCGGCACCGGTGACTCCGCCCAGCTCGCCATCCGCGGCCGGGAGCTGCCCTCCGTCGACGGCGGGCAGGGGCTCGTCCTCGCCGGGGATCCGTCCAGCCAAGGGCTCGTCGCCGTGGAACCCGGGCGGGAAAGCGCGCTGCTCTCGCAGGTCGACGTCGTCTTCCCCGTCCTGCACGGGGCCTTCGGCGAAGACGGCACCATCCAGGGCCTGCTCGAACTCGCCGGCATCCCCTACGTCGGGCCCGGCGTGCTCGCCAGTGCCGCCGCCATGGACAAGGAAACCGCCAAGAAACTCCTGGCCGCCGAAGGGCTTCCGGTCGGCACCTACTTCGCGCTCAAGCGGGACCAGTCCACTTTGGACGAGCAGACCAAGGAAACCCTCGGTCTCCCCGTCTTCGTCAAGCCGTCGCGGGCGGGCAGCTCCGTCGGGATCTCGCGCGTCGCGGACTGGGCCGGGCTCGACGCCGCCGTCGAACTCGCCCGCGCGACCGATCCCAAGGTCCTCGTGGAGGCCGCCGTCGTCGGGCGGGAGGTCGAATGCGGTGTCCTCGAATTCCCCGACGGCCGCGTCGAAGCCTCGCTGCCCGCCGAGATCCGCGTGCTCTCCGAAGACGAAAACGCCTGGTACGACTTCGAAACCAAGTACCTCGGCGACGACGCCGAACTCGACATCCCCGCCAAGCTCGACGACGCCCTCACCGAGAAGCTGCGCGCGATGGCCGTCGAAGCCTTCCGGGCCCTCGATTGCCAGGGCCTCGCCCGCGTCGACTTCTTCGTCACCGAAGACCACGAGCTGATCATCAACGAGGTCAACACCATGCCGGGCTTCACGACGAAGTCCGCCTACCCGAAGATGTGGGAGGTCACCGGCATGGACTACGCCACGCTGCTGACCACCCTCGTCGAGACGGCCATCGCCCGCGGAACGGGACTGCGCTAGGAGAACCGCAGCGGCCGCGGAGGCAGCTTCGCGGCCACCGCGTCCGAAATGGCCTGCAGCGGCCCCGTCCCGGCGCTGTCCGGCACCGTCAGCGCCGCGTAGACCTCGCGGTCCACCACGTACCACGTCGACGCGCCCTCGCCCGGCACCTGCAGCCACTGCACCTTGTTCACCAGCCGCAGCTGCGCCGTCGGCGTCAGCTCCGGGGGCCGGTCGAGGCCGCACCGCAGCACCACGGGATCCGGGGAACCCCAGGCCACCGTGGCGGGCGGCGCCGGGGACGCCAGCGCACGCACCTTCAGCACCGTCCCGTTCGACGTCAGCTCGGTGGGCACCGCGCCCAGCAGCGTCGTGCAGCCCGGCGAACCCGCGGCAGGCGCCGGCACGGCGACCAACGGGAGCGGGCCTTCGGAATCCGCGGGGGACGGGCGGGTCAGCGCGAACACGGCGACGGCGACCGCCAGGGCCACGGCGAGCGCGGCCGCGGTGACGAGCACCACCCGGGGCGGCGCGCCGGTGTCGGAGTCAGGCACCCGACCATGACACCACTGGTCAGAGGTGGACCACCGGGCAGGTCAGCGTCCGGGTGATCCCTTCCACGTTCTGCACCTTCGCGACCACGAGCTGGCCCAGCTGGTCCACGTTGTCGGCGGCCGCGCGGACGATCACGTCGTACGGTCCGGTGACATCCTCCGAGCTGGTCACACCCGGGATGCTGGAGATCTCGGCAGCCACCGCGGCCGCCTTGCCGACCTCGGTCTGGATGAGGATGTATGCGTGGACCACGGCGCGCCCTTTCGTCGGGATCGAAAGCTCAAGGTAGGAACGTCTTCAGCAACGTATCGCCAGCTCACGGAAAAACATAGGGCATCCGACTATCGGTGATCGATCTTTGTCCCGGTAGAGAAAGCAGAGGTGACCGGTGTCACCGAACGACGGAACGGTCGCCGAGACCGGCGAGTTCGCGCTCATCCGAGCCGTCACCGAAGGACGGCGCCAGCCCCCGGGCACCCTGCTCGGCCCGGGGGACGACGCCGCCGTCGTCGCGGCCCCGGACGGCCGCGTGGTCGCCAGCACCGACGTGCTCGTCCAGGGCGTCCACTTCCGCCTGGACTGGTCCACGCCCGAGCACGTCGGGCGCAAGGCCGTCGCGGTCAACCTCGCCGACATCGCCGCCATGGGCGCCACCCCGACCACCGTCCTGGTCGGACTCGCCTGCCCGCCCGAGACACCCAGCGACGTCGTGAAGGGGCTCAGCGACGGCATGTGGGCCGAAGCCGACCGCGCCGGGATCGGCGTCTCCGGCGGCGACATGGTCCGCGCCGACCAGCTCGTGATCAGCGTCACGGCGCTGGGCGACCTCGGCGACCGCGAGCCGGTGACGCGCTCGGGCGCCCGGCCCGGCGACGTCGTCGCGGTCAACGGGCGGCTCGGCTGGGCGGCGGCCGGCCTGGCCGTGCTCGGCCGCGGCTTCCGGTCCCCGGTCGGCGTGGTCAACGCCCAGCGCTGCCCGGAACCGCCCTACGAAGCCGGGCCGCGGGCCGCGCTCGCCGGGGCCACGGCGATGATCGACGTCTCCGACGGCCTGCTCGCCGACCTGGGCCACCTCGGCGAGGCCTCCGGCGTCGGCATCGACGTCCGCACCGCCGACCTCGACGTCCCCGCCCGGCTCACCGAGGTCGGCGCCGCCCTCGGCGCGGACCCCCTGGACTGGGTGCTCACCGGCGGCGAGGACCACGCGCTGGCGGCCACCTTCCCGCCTTTCACCGAGCTCCCGGACGGCTGGCGCACGATCGGCGTCGTCACCATGGCCGGCTCCGGGATCACCGTCGACGGGAAACCGTTTTCGCGAGAAGGCGGATGGACGCACTGGCGCTGATCTAGGCTCCGGAAGCGTGAGAATCGTTCCAGTCCCCTACGACCACCCCGACGCGGCCAAGCTCATGGCCGCGGTGCAGCAGGTCTACGTCGAGCGCTACGGCAGCCAGGACGCCACCCCGATGAGCCCCGCGGACTTCGACCCGCCGGAAGGCGTGTTCCTCGTCGGCTACCAGGGCGAAGAAGCGGTCGCCTGCGGGGCGTGGCGCGCCCACGACGGCCCCGCGCCGGACTTCCGGGACGGCGACGCCGAGTTCAAGCGCATGTACGTCGCCGATTCCGCCCGCGGCCGCGGGTTCGCGCGGATGATCCTGTCCGAGCTGGAGCGCACGGCGGCGTTGTGCGGCCGCAAGCGCGCGGTCCTGGAAACCGGCACCAAGCAGCCGGAGGCCATCGCGCTCTACACGTCGTCGGGCTACGCCGAGATCCCGAAGTTCGGCGTCTACAAGGACGAGCCGGAAAGCCGCTGCTTTGGCAAGGACCTCACCTCGGCGTGAGCTTCAGCAGGGCCGCCGCGTGCGGCCGCAGGGTGGCCGCGACGTCCGTGCCGACGTCCTGGTGGGCCCACAGGTCCCGGACGGTCCACGACCCCGGGATCGACGCGGTGACGGTCGCGGTGGTGCTGCCGGTGTTCAGCAGCACCACCGCGAAACCGCCGTCGCTCAACGGTTTCCCCCACACCTGCCGGCCGGGACCCGCGGCGAGCCGCCGCCCCTGGCTGCCCGCGAAGTCCTGGTCGACGGCGATCGCTTCGGCGTTGCCCAGCGTCGCGAGGTCGGTGTCGCTCAGCTTCGCCGGGTCGGTGCCGGCGAACAGCGGCGCGTTCAAGACGGCCCAGACGCTGAAGTGCGCGCGGGATTCGTCGGCGGTCAGCGTGCCGTTGCCGACCTGGAGCATGTCCGGGTCGTTCCAGCCGCCGGGGGAGCCGCTGTGCGCGGCGACGCCGGCCTGCTGGTCGATCGTCGCGAGCACCGAATCCCAGGTCGGGACCAGGTCGTAGGTGGTGCGCCAGAGGTTCGCCACCGGCCGCGCCCAGGTCCACGGGCTGGAGACGCCGTACTCGGAGATCGCGTAGACGATCGGGCGCGGCAGCGCGGCCAGCTCGTCGCGCATCTTCTCGAACGCGGTCTTGCGGTCGAGGCCGTCGACGGTGTCGGCGTTGCACCAGTCGTACTTGAGGTAGTCGACGCCCCAGCGGTCGAACGTCTCGGCGTCCTGGCGTTCGTGGCCGAGCGAGCCGATGCCGGACGCCGGGTAGGCGTCGTTGGCCATCGCGCAGGTCCGGCTGCCGGGCACGGCGTAGATGCCGAACAGCAGGCCGCGCGAGTGCACGTAGTCGGCGAGCTCGGCGATGCCGTGCGGGAACCGCGCCGGATCCGGCTGCAGCGAGCCGTCGGCGGCCCGGGCCGGGGCCTGCCAGCAGTCGTCGACGACGACGTACTCGTAACCCGCGTCCCGCAGGCCGGTGTCCGCCAGCGCGTCGGCGGCCCGCTTGACGACGTCCTCGGTGAGGTCGTAGCAGCGGACCTGGTTCCAGCTGTTCCAGCCCATCGGCGGGGTGCCGGCCAGGCCGTTCGCGAGGGCCGGGGTGGCGACGGGCAGGCTGAGCAGCCACGTCAGCACGACGAGGAGGAACACGAGCGGGCTGGTTTTCGGCTTGGCGGCGATGGCGTGATCCAATCGCAGAACACGTGAAACCGCAGTCACCCGGAGGCGGCATGCCGATCTACGCACTCGGATCCCTCGAGCCGACGATCCACCCCGACGCCTACGTCCACCCGGACGCCACGGTCATCGGCGACGTCCGGATCGGCGCTCTCGCGTCGGTGTGGCCGCAGACCGTCCTGCGCGGCGACCACGGCTACATCGAGATCGGCGAGCGCTCGAACGTCCAGGACGGCTGCGTCGTGCACTGCACCGAGCGGCACCCGACGATCCTCGGGCCGTCGTCGGCGGTCGGCCACGCGGTGCACATCGAGGGCGCGACCATCGGCACCGGTTGCCTCATCGCGTCCGGTTCGGTGGTGCTGAACGGCTCGGTCGTCGAGGACGGCGGCATGGTCGGCGCGGGCGCGGTGCTGTCCTACGGCTCGCACGTCAAGACCGGCGAGATCGCCCTCGGCGTCCCGGGCAAGACACGGGAGAACAAGTCGTTCAGCGCGGAGAACATCGCCCTCGTCGTCGAGTCCTACGTCGAGCGCGGCCGCCGGTTCAAGGCGGAACTGAGGCGGCTCGACCCGCTCGGGTGACGCCGGCCACGCCCGGTAGGCTTGCGCGCCGTGACCGCACGACCGCTGCAGGACATCGTCGAGGCAGGCTGGGCGAAGGCCCTCGAACCGGTGGCGCCGCAGGTCGCCGCGATGGGGGAGTTCCTCCGCGCGGAGATCGCCGCGGGCCGCACCTACCTGCCGGCGGGTGAACACGTGCTGCGGGCGTTCAAGCAGCCGTTCCACGACGTCCGCGTGCTGATCGTCGGGCAGGACCCGTACCCGACGCCGGGCCACGCGGTCGGCTTGAGCTTCTCGGTGGCGCCGGACGTCCGGCCGATCCCGAAGAGCTTGATCAACATCTACAAGGAGTACACCGAGGACCTCGGCCACCCGCTGCCGGCCAACGGCGACCTGACGCCGTGGGCCGACCAGGGCGTCCTGCTGCTCAACCGGTCCCTGACCGTGGAGCCGGGGAAGTCGAACTCGCACCAGGGCAAGGGCTGGGAAGCGGTCACCGAGCAGGCGATCAAGGCCCTCGCGGCCCGGTCCGAGCCGATGGTGGCGATCCTGTGGGGCCGCAACGCGCGGAACCTGCGCCCGATGCTGGGCGACGTCCCGTGCATCGAGTCCGCGCACCCGAGCCCGCTCTCGGCGCACAACGGCTTCTTCGGGTCCCGGCCGTTCAGCCGGGCCAACCAGCTGCTGGAGCAGCAGGGTGCGGCGCCGGTCGACTGGAAACTCCCGTAGGTTCGGTGTCCGGATCGGGGTCGCGGCTCCGACCGAGGGGAAACGCACCCTTCCCGGAGGAAACCATGAACGTCACCTCGGCCGACGGCACGTCGATCTTCTTCGAGCAGCGCGGCGACGGCCCGCCGGTGATCCTGGTCGGCGGCGCCTTCAACGACCGGACGACCACGGTGGGCTTGGCCGAGGTCCTGGCCGGCGACTTCACGGTGGTCAACTACGACCGCCGAGGCCGCGGTGACTCCGGCGACGCCCCTTCGTATGCCGTCGAGCGCGAGATCGAGGACTTGGCGGCGCTGGTCGCCCACGTGGGCGGGACGGCGTCGGTGTTCGGGCACTCGTCGGGCGCGATCCTGGCCCTGGAGGCGGCCGCGGCGGGCATCGGCATCGATCGCCTGGTGGCGTACGAGCCGCCGTACGCGACGGACGAGCACCCGCGGGCCGACGTCGTGGCGGAGGTCCGGGCGCAGCTCGCGGCGGGCGACCGGGACGCCGCGGCGGCGACGTTCCTGCAGGTCGCGGGCACTCCGGCGGAGATGATCGAGGGGATGAAGCAGGCGCCGGTGTGGGGCTGGTTCACCGCGCTGGCGCACACGCTGCCGTACGACCTGACGATCTGCGGTCCGGACGCCCGGCCGCGGGCCTCCCTGGCCCGGATCGCGATCCCGACGTTGGTGATCGGCGGCGGCGCGAGCGACGACGCGCTCCAGTCAGGAGCCCGAGCGGCGGCCGAGGCGGTGCCGGACGCGCGTCACGAGGTCCTGGAGGGCCAGGACCACGGCGTGCTGCAGTTCCCGGAAGCCCTCCGCCCGCTCCTGCTCGACTTCCTGAAGTAGGTCACCCCTCAAGCGCCCCAATGTGGCGTTCGTTGCGTCCAACGCACCCAATGTGGCGTTCGGTGCGTCTGACGCACCG
>NZ_JBSGJD010000201.1:0-18946 GCF_053605405.1 Amycolatopsis sp. NPDC003861 | reverse complement strand
GCCGCGATCACCGCGGCGGCCGGGCGTTCCGCCGCCGTGCGGGGCAGGACCAGGACGTCTTGGGCCGCGACCCGGGCGGTCACCTGCGCGCCGGGTGCGAGCCCGCCGGTCGGCGGCGGCGGGCAGACGGCTTCGAGCCGCAGGCCCGACCCGGTGGTGAGCTTGCACCGGATCGACGTCCCCTGGAAGACGGCGACGTCCACCGTGCATGCGAAGGTGTTCGTCCCCGGAGCCGGGTCGGCGGCGACACCGGTCACGATCTCGACGTCACCGGGCCGGATGCACACGCTCGACGGCCCGTCCGGCAGCATCCCGTCGGTGGCGAGCACGACGTCGGTGCCCTCGAGCTTGACGCACTGCGGCCCGGCCGCGGATTCGACGGGGAAGATGTTGCTCACGCCGAGGAACTCCGCGATCGACGCGCTCGCCGGTTCGCGGTAGATCTCCTCGGGCGTGCCGAGCTGGGTGATCCGCCCGTCCTGCATGATCGCGATCCGGTCGGCCAGCGCGAGCGCCTCCTGCTGGTCGTGGGTGACGTAGAGGCTGGTCAGCCCGCCTTCCTGCTGGATGCGGCGCAACTCGACGCGCAGCTCGTCGCGCAACCGGGCGTCCAGGTTGGACAGTGGCTCGTCCAGCAGCAGCACGCTCGGCCGCATCGCCATCGACCGGGCGAGCGCGACCCGCTGCATCTGGCCACCCGAGAGCTTGCTCGCGCCGCGGTCGGCCAGGTGCGCCAGGCCGACGACGTCGAGCACCTCCATCGCGCGCCGCCGCCGCTCCCCCGCCGCGACGCCCTGCATCCGCAGGGGGAAGGCGACGTTCTCGAGGACGGTCTTGTGCGGCCAGACCGCGTAGGACTGGAAGACCATCCCGACGTTGCGCTTGAACGGCGGGACGACCTTGCCGCGCGCGGCGTCGAAGACGGTGCGCTCGCCGATGGTGATGGTGCCACCGGTGGGTGACTCCAGCCCGGCGATGCACCGCATGGTGCTGGTCTTGCCGCAGCCGGACTGGCCGAGCAGGACCACCGACCGGCCGTCTTCGATGGTCAGGTCGAGCTTCTTGATGGCGCGGTGGTCGCCGTAGGCGAGTTCGAGTTCGTGAACACCAACCCTCATTGGATGGCTCCTCGCTGTGGTGGTCGGGAAAAGGGGCTTGCTCAGCCCGCGGTGACGAGCCCGGACCGGACTTGCGTGTCGGCGGCGTCGAGGAAGCCGAGGTCGTCGAACCGCCAGGCCGACGCGATCAGGTCGGCGGTGCCGGCGGCCCCGAGCACGGGTTCGCACAGGCCGCGCACCTTGTCTTCGAGCGCGACGTCGGACAGCGGGTTGGCCGGTTCGCCGTACGGGTGCTGGACGCGGTGCCGCAGGACCGTCCCGTCGGTCAGGGTGATCGTGACGTCCGCCGGGCGGCCGTTGCGGGGGTAGGCAGCATCCGCTTCGGCGTCGAGTTCGACCACGATCGCGTCCATCAGCTTGCCGACGGCCGGGTCGGACCGGCTTTCCTCGCCGAAGTCGGTGAGGGTGACCGCCCCGCGCCGCAGGGCGACCGCCACCGTGTACGGCAGGCTGAGCTGCGCCTCGAGGACGGTGTCGAGCTTCGTGCCGGCGTGGTTGACGGCGATGCCGAACGTCCCGATCCGCACACTCGTGATGGCGTCGGGGTCGAATGCGGGTGCGCGCCGCAGTTCCAGCGCGGCGTCGATGGCTCCGTGCAGGTGGCGGCAGCACGGGTAGGGCTTGACGTAGGTGTTCAGCAGCACCCAGTCCACGCCGAGCCCGGCCGAGACCCGCTCGGGCACCCAGTCGCCGCCGGCGAAGGCGGCGAAGTAGCCGTCGCGGCCTTCCAGCACGGTTCCCGGGCCGGTGAGCCCGGCCGCGGCGAGATCGGCCGACACGATGCCGTCGCGCGCGGCCTTGCCCGGGTGGAACCGCTTGACCTCGGCCGAGCCGTTGAGGAACTCGAACAGGCCGCCCGCGTGCGAACCGGCGATGCCGAGCGCGTTCGCGACCTCGTCGACGGGCTGGTCCTTGAGCACGCACACGGCGGCCGCGGCGCCGAAGACCCCGCCGACCGGCGTGTTGTGGAAACCGCGCTGCCGGGTCGCGGGGTGCCCGGCGGCCGCGATCCGGCACGCCAGCTCCATGCCCACGGCCGCGGCCCGCAGCACGCGCTCGGGTGCGGCGCCGCTCTGCTGCGCCACCGCGAAAACCGCGGGCAGGACCACCGACGTCGGGTGCATGCTGCCCGGCGTGTAGCCCTCGTCCGCCTCGATCCCGTGGCCGTTGGTCCCGTTCAGGACGGCCGCGCCGAGGACCGACGACCGGCCGTGCCCGATGGCCGTCGCCTCGCTGCCCGGGTAGGTCCGCGCGACGTGCGTGCCGACGGCGCGGGACACCGGGCCGACCGAGCTCGCCACCACTCCGGCCAGGTGGTCCAGCACCATCCGGCGGACGTGGTGGTCCAGCGCCTCGGGCAACGGCAGGCGGCCCTGCTCGGCGATCCACTCGGCCACCCGCCGCGTGAGTCCGGTCCGTGCGTCCATGCACCCTCCTGAGCTCGATCTTCAGCGCCGCGATGCGCTGCGTGCTGACCGTTCGCCGGAGACTACATACTCTATAGAGTGTTGTCTAGCGGTTCTGAGTGCGTCTTCTACCTGCGTAAACACTTTCCTATAGACTGTTGAGTGTCCGACCGACTAGTCTTCGGCGCTTGATGCGCACGACAGCAGGGGGATCCCATGACCGAGGGCGCGACGGCACCACCCCAGAGCCGGACGGCCTACGTGGCCGACCGGATCCGCCAGGACGTCGCTTCCGGTGAGCTGCGCCCGGGCGAGCTCATCAAGCAGACGGTGCTCGCCAAACGCTACGGCGTGAGCCCGACCCCCGTCCGGGAAGCCCTGCGGTTGCTCGAAGCGGACGGCGTGGTCACCTATTCCCCGCACCGTGGCGCCTCGGTGCGGGAGATGACGCCGGACAGCGCCCAGGACCTCTACCGGCTGCGCGCCGCCACCGAAGCGGTCGCCGCCGCGATGGCCGTGGAACGCATGACCCCGGCCGGCCTCGCCGCCGTCCAGGAGAAGTACGACCGGCTCGACGAAGCCGTCGGCTCCGGCACGGCCTCCGCCGCGGAACTCTCGGTACTCAACAAGGAGTTCCACTTCGCGCTGTACCAGCAGTCCTCTCCCCTGGTCCTGCAGTACGTCGAGGCACTGTGGGTGCGCTTCATCCCCTCCGCCACCATCTGGACCGAAGACCACGCCCATGCCCTGCAGCGCGATCACCGGCAGATCCTCGACGCCGTCATCCGCGGCGACGCGGCCAGGGCCGCGGAACTCACCAGCGACCACATCATGCACGCCGCGGCGATCCGCGAACAGGAACCGGACCTGCGCGCGGCCGGCGGCGACGAGCGCGAGGACTTTCCCGCGATCGCCCCGAACTGACACCCTTACAAGGGAAGGGGTTCGGCACGTCAGGACCTGCTGCCGGGCCGGGTCAAGCGAGCCGAGCGGCCGAAGCGATGCTGACGGCCGCGGCGGCCGACGTAAACGTGCAGACGTTTGCTGTACGACGAGCGTCGCGGCCTCCTGCCGAACCGTCTCACCCAGCTTCAATTCGGCGACGGCGAGCGGGTTGCCCCAGCTGAGACCGGTCGCAGTCGCCTCGACCGGAACCTCTGCGCCGGCGGAGCGGACGAAGCCGGTCAGCGTCTCCTTCACCGACCAGCAGGCCCTTCCCTTTTCCGGCCACGGCTCGGCGGGCGGCGGTGGCGTAGCGGTCGTGGACGGCATCGCGGCCAGGGTTCGTCAGGCCCTCTTATCGACTGTCGCGGCGAATGACCGGACCCCGCACCCATCACGACGTCCGCGGCACTCGGGAAGCAGGAGACGCACACTTCGCTGACCCGGTAGAACCAGGCGTCCCCGCCGCTCGACCAACGATCTCCCCCACCGCCATCGGGCGGCCGGTCTCGGCAAGCAGATCGAGGACCTGCACCCGCGTCGGGTCGGCGAGCGTCCGGAACCACTCGGCGTAGATTTTGGCGCGATGCGGTCCAGTACAGCACCCCCTCATCACTCACCGGCGATAGAACTACCGCAAGGAAGCTGCAGGCTGCACCCTGAGTGTCACTGAATAGGACGTTATACACCGCGCACTCTGCAAGCGGGGGGTTGCGTTGATCGAGCGAATGCTCCCGAGCTCACCGTCATACGTCCTCCGACGACGCATCCTGTCATCGTGATCTCGCATCGACCACTCGCAGAACCGGCGCCGCCTACAACCGGGACCGTGGACCTGCTCGCGCAATGGGTGGCCACCGACAAGCCCACCCGCACTTCTTCCCCATCCGACCACCGCGGCGGACTCCGGTTCGCCTTCTACGGCCGCACCTCGACCACCCGCCATCAAGACCGTGTGTCGTCGCAGGGCTGGCAACGCGACATGGCCAACGACCTCATCGCGAGCCACGGCCGGATCGTTGCCGCGTACTTCGACGCCGGCACCTCCCGCCGCGTCCCATGGACACAACGACCGCACGCTGCACGACTCATGGCCGAGATCGGCGCGCGAGACAAGACTATCGATGCAATCGTGGTCGGTGAGTACGAGCGCGCGTTCACCGGCTCGCAGTTCACCACCCTGTATACATGGTGCACCCGCCACGGCATCCAGTTGTGGCTGCCCGAAACCGGCGGGCCGGTCGACCTCGCCAACCGCGACCACCGCGCATTGATTGCACTTCTCGCCACCCAGTCGCAGCGTGAAGTACTCCGCGCCCGCCACCGGGTCCTGGCGGCGATGCACAACCAAGCCACCCAGCAAGGCCGCTACCTCGGCGGCCGACCACCCTACGGCTACCAACTCGTCGACGCCGGACCCCACCCCAACCCCGCCGACGCCCGCTGGGGCCGCCGACTCCAACGCCTCGCACCCGACCCACGAACCGCGCCGCACGTCGCCTGGATGTTCCGCCAACGTCTCGCCGGTCACAGCGTCGCCAGCATCGCCCGGCACCTCAACGAACGCGGCATCCCATGCCCGTCCAGCGCCGACCCGGACCGCAACCGCCACCACACCCGCGGCGCCTGGACACTGCGCACCGTCGCCGTGATCCTGGCGAACCCGCGCTACACCGGCCGCCAAACCTGGAACCGCCGCGCCACCGGCACCGACGGCCCAGCCGCGTCGCCGGCACTCTCTACCAAGACTGCGCATCCGCCGATCATCACGGAGCAGGATTTCGTCGACGCGCAGCAGATCCGGGCGGCGCACCCCGCCGGCGACGGCCAAACCCGCCGATTCGCGCTCGCCGGCCTGATCCACTGTGGCGTCTGCGACCGGCGGCTGGACTCGCACTGGAACCACGGGCGACCGACCTACCGTTGCCGCCACGGCCACACCAGCACCCAGCGAGTGGACCAGCCGCGGCCGAAGACGCTCTATATCCGCGAGGACCACCTGCTCGACGAGCTCAGCATCCGACTCGGAGAAAGAGGCAAGGACGGCCGCGCCACACCGGAGGTTGACCGAACACGGCACAAGCGCGTGGCAGCGGCGCTTCGCGATTCAGGAAAGATCATCGTCTATGACCACGCCGGATGGCGATTGCAGGAGATCGACTCGAGCTAGGCTACGATCACCCCAGCCTCAAGATCGCATTCCGCGATCCGTGGGGTAATACTGTGTCCGAGACTTGAACCCCCATACGTGGGATATCTCCCGTGTTTGGGGAGATCATGCGCTAATGGTAGCGCAGAGTCACGACCCTCGCATCTACCCTCCAGACGAAGCCGACTGGGGGGCAGCGCTGCACACCCGACGACGGTGCGAACTCTGACTCCGCGTGCAGTGGCCCCACCCGGTACTACGTCGTTATACAGACGCTGAGCACCTCGAGGCCCGCAACCGGGCTTCGGCCCGCCCGGCCATGCGCTCACGCATAAGTTGCCCGGCACTCACCCTCAGACCGCTGACTTTTTCGCGGTCTCCGTTTCAGCGCTGGCTTGGTGGCCGACTCGGGCTTGATCTCGGCAGGCGTGGCGCGAACGGTTTCGTACGCCTCGATCAGCTCACTTGACGGTCGGCCCCAAGGACTGCTCGCCAATCTGCAGCGTTGCGGTGCCCGCGCCAGCGCGGACCCCAGCACATAACGGATGTCGTCAGCCAGCGCAGCCGAGCTGCTGCACGCGGCGGGCCGCGCGGCGGCGCAGCCAGGTTGCGCCGCCGGCGGTGGCGCTGGTGCCCAGCACCCACCAGGGGCCGGTCGCTAGCGACAGCACGATGAGCAGCGCGAGTGGGATCCCAAGCAGCAGCAGGATCTTGCACATCGGGCGCCAGCCGCCGCCGCAGCCGTAGTGGGTGAGCAGGAAGATCCAGCGCCAGGCGGGTGGGTCATTCGAGGTGGCGCCGACCGGGAGAGAGTGGCCCTCCGGTGGATCGTCGGAGTTCATGTCGCTCAGTGCGTTCTCGGGCCTGCCGGCGTGCAAAATCGCCGTCGGCGAGATTCACCTGGACAATATTGGGTCTCGCGTTGCACGCGGGACTGCTGCCGGTGCACTCACCGGGGACGGGGTTGGTGTCAGCGAAGGAGGGCGCGGTGGTCTGGGGTGGCCGATGAGGAGTTCACCGCCTTCTTCGACCGGGACTTCGATCGGCTGGTGGGGTTCCTGTGCAAGTCCGGTTACGACCGGGAGATCGCCCGCGATGCCGCAGCGGAGGCCATGACTGAGCTGCTGCGGCAGTGGTCAGAGGTCGCCGCCCCGAAGGCATGGGTGCGCACGGTCAGTAGGAGGATTGCGTTCCGGTTGCTCGCCGAGGGCCCGCGCAGCGTGAAGGCGGCGATCGCCGGTTGCTGGTCGACCACCGACCTGGCCGATGATCAGCCGCGCGCCGTGGTGGAAGAACATCCAGCCGTCGTCGCGCTTCTGCGGCAGCTGCCCGACGCCCAGCGCGAAGTGATGGCTTGGTACCTGGACGGGTTCGACCCCGCGGAGATAGCCGTGATCACCGGGTCGACCCCCACGACCGTCCGGTCGAACTTGCGGCACGCGCGCGAGCGTATGAAGCATCTGCGCACCTCGCAGGCAGCAGGACAGATACCGGACACGACGAAGCCGCGGAGGAGGACTCGATGACCCAGGACGAGGAGTTCGACAACTGGCTGGCCGAGGCCGACGAGGACTTCGTGCAGTCGGTCAACGCCGACGTCGACCGCGCCGCGGTGCTCCACGCCGTGCAGCGGGCCGCGGCCGAGGGGCCTGGGGAGGCGCTGGATCAGGTAGTGAACCAGCATCAGCGGGGCCCGTCGGGCGCGGTGCGGGTCCGTGACGCGCGACCGCGGATACTGGGAGTGCACGCCGCGATTCAGACCGCCCAGCCCCAGTCCCCCGAGCACGCCCAGTCCGGGCCGGGTGAAGATGGGCTGCCGCTGTACGTGCCGCGCGATCTCGACGCCGACCTGCGCGCAAAGCTCACGCGAGCCCGTGAGCAGGGCGGGTTCGTCGTCCTGGTCGGGGACTCATCGGTCGGGAAGACCCGCGCCCTGTTCGAGGCGGTGCAGGCGGTGGTGCCGGACTGGTGGCTGCTGCACCCAAGCGACGCCGAGGCGCTGCAGGCATTCGCCGCGCTGCAGGCGTTCGCCGCCCAGCCGGCCGAGCGGACGGTGCTGTGGCTGGATGAGCTGCAGGACTACCTCGACCACCCCGCAGGCGTGCCAGCTGGCCAGGTCCGCGAGCTGATCGCAGCCGGCGTGGTGCTGGTCGCGACGTGCTGGCCTGACGAACACAGCAAGCGCACGGCGCTGCCCGAGAACGGCCGGCCGGACCCGTATGCCAACGATCGGCGCCTGCTCGACCTAGCCGAGGTGCTGCACGTGCCCGCCGCGTTCAACACCCACGAACGGCGCCGCGCCGAAAACCTCGCCGACATCGATCGCCGGCTCCGAGTCGCGCTTGACACCTCCGACGCCGGCCTCACACAAGTGATGGCCGGGGGGCTCGAACTGATTCGTCATTGGGAACTGGCGCCCGCCTACGCCAAGGCGGTCATCACCGCCGCGCTCGACGCCCGCCGAGTCGGCGCCCACGCTCCCCTCACCCGCGACTACCTCGACGCCGCCGCACCCGGATACCTGAACGAACGGGACGTGGCCACTGCACCGTCATGGTGGCTCGATGATGCGCTGAACTACGCCACCAGGCGGCTGTCCGGTGCCATCGCCGCGCTCACTCCCGTTCCCGTCGGCATGGGGACCATCGCCGGCTACCGGGTCGCCGACTACCTTAACCAGCACGCCCTACGGGTTCGCCGCATCGAGCCACTTCCCGACACCGCGTGGCAGGCATTGCTCCGCCACCATCACACCGACGACACCCCAGGCCTCGCCGACAACGCCGAACTCCGCGGCTGCGACCATGAAGCCCTTGCTCTATGCCAGGAACTCGCCGACCGCGGGGACGACTACGCCGCCCGCTGGTTGATTGACCTGCTGATCAAACAGGGGCAGGTCGATAACGCCATCCAGGTCCTGCGCCCCCAAGCCGAGAGCGGCGACGGGTATGCAACCATCCAGTTGGCGGATCTGCTCGCTGTACAGAGGCGGGTAGAGCACTTGGGAGTCACGCCGACAACGGCGACCGGTTCGCCGCCATCCAGGCAGCCGACGACAGTCAGTCGTGGTGAGCGTCCGGGGAGGGCAGCCCGGAGCTCGCGCTCGTGCTATTCGTCGTCCGTCCCCGTAGTCTTGGCCGTGGTTTCGCGATCATGAACTGCTGGGCGATACGTGGGGCGTCAGGTAGAGCGACTTTCAGATCGAACGTGGTGTCCATCGGCGGGTGGAGACGGCTGAGCGCGAACCTGCCGCACATCCGAACCTAGAATGCCAGGCGCAGCCGCCTGTGACGAGTCCCAGAATAAGCCCGCTCAAGCCTCAGCGTCCCTTGCTTATAACTCAATTCGCTAGCTTCAGGCTACAGGTGCCCAATTCAGGCCTCGGTGGCGCAGAAAAGCCCGGCGACACTCGAAGCGCCCTGCCGCCGGGCCGAGATTCCTGTACTGACGTTCTATCTAACTACCATCTCTACGGTCAGCATCCTGGTTTCGCCAACGAACGCCAAGTGCCGATGCCGCTGAAACCAGCAGCCCCGTAGTCAGGCCGATGACCCACTCATTGTGAGGCCCAATAAAAGCTATCAACCCAGCAATGATTATCAAACCGAGAATGGTGAATGCGCGCACCGGGGTAAGGCGTGGGTACCTGTCCTTAAGCGACATACGATTCCAATCTCGAAGCAAGCGCGACGACGCCATTGTACGGGTCATCGTCGCCAGCTCCACCGACGCCAGCCTTTCGCCGACTTAGACCAGTGTCCGCCGCGATAGAAGAGCCGTTTGCGGTAGACGACCCGCCCCTTAGCGTTCCTCAGGGTTCGACCGCTGGGCTTCGCCTGATTGGCGCCGATCCGCGCACGTCCAGCGCCGAGCGCTCCGCCTGCAGCGCCGAGGATAGTGGTGCGGATAGCACCGGCGGTGGACCAGTTCGGTGTACCGGCGTTCGCTGCGGCGTAACCGGCGAACGCTGCTACGCCCCCGACGATTGCGCCGCAGACAACGCTGACGCCACAGGCAATGGCGCCGACAATACCGCCGACGACCGCAGCTGTTTGCAGGATGGGGCGCCAGTTGTCGGCGACCCAGTTGGCAGCTTTGCTGAGGAAGGACCACCACTGTCCGTTGAGGTCGGTCTTGTTGATCGGGTCAGCGAGAACGTAGTCGTAGTCGTTCGCGGATCCGCCTTCGACCGGATCGACCGAAAGGAAGCGCCCGAGGAGGGGGTTGTAGGTCCGAGCGCCCATCTGAACGAGTTCGAGCGACCCGGCGTGCTCGTAGGGTCTCTGGTGTTGTCCGAGCCAGCCATTGTCCATCTGGCCGGGCTGGTTGTCGGGCACGGCGTCGGGGTCGACCGCGCCGCTTGGCGTGAGCGGCTGTCCGTATGGGGTGTACGTCCACAGGCCGCCGACCTGTTTGCCGGTGTTGTCGCAGGTGAGCGCGATGTTGCCGCGCACGTCCGGCAGGTCCCAGGTCGGCGCCGTGGTGCCGTCACCACCCCGAACGGTGTAGAGGACTCCGCCGGGCAGCGTCAGCGTGCGGGTCAACAGCCGCTTGTCAGTGGAGTAGGCGAGATCGGCGCTGTCTCCATCGGCGGTGTAGCCGTAAAGGACGTCAGTCGTGGTGTCACCCTGGGCTGCATTGCGCCGCACGATGCGGTCGGTTGCGTCTCGGACGTAGGCGATGTCCGCCGGGTCCGCACCGGTGGTGCGTGCGGTGAGGTTGCGGTCCGCGGCGTCAAAGCCCAGGTAGGTGCTGTTGGACCCGATCGTGTACTGCGTGGTGTTGCCGTGACTGTCGTAGCCGATACCGGTCAGGGCGGTCGCGCCAGTGGTGGCGAGGAGCCGGTCTGCGGAGTCGTAACAGTAGGTGGTCTCGGCGGTGCCCGAACTGGTTTGGTCGAGCAGCCGGACGCGGTTGGTGTTGGCGCCGGCATTGGCACGCGCACCCGTCGGGCACGTCGCCGCAGCCGACGAAGTGAAATCGTAGGTGTAGTGGTGGCCCGTGACGTAGGCCTCCGTCATCCGGCCGGCGAGATCGTAGATAAAGTTGGGGCCGCCCGGGCGCGCGTCGCTGCCTCCGAGTGACTCATCGAAGATGGTTCCCGCGCGGGTCCGGCTGACCTGGGCGATGATGGTCGCGTTGTCGCTGGTCTTCCAGGTCAAGGACGCCGTGTTGCCAGCGTTGTCCTTTCCGATCGAGGTAAGAGCAGCTCCGTTGGCATAGGTCACGGAGGCCGGTTCCCCGGCGTTGTCGTAGGTCGTTGTGGCGAGGACTGTGTTGTTCAATTTGGTGGTCAAGATACGGCCGGCGTCGTCGTTGACGTAGGTCGTGACCTGCGCGGGGTCGGCCGGATTGGGCGGGGTCACGGTCTCTTGGTAAATCCTGCCGGCGGCGTCGTAGGTGGTGTCTGTCCGCGTTCCCTGGACGTCGGTGTACGAAATGGTGCGGCCGAGGAGGTCGGTGCGAGTGGTGATCGTGCCGAACTGGTCCGACACGGAGCTCGTGAGCGGGTCGCCTCCGACGGCGTAGTTTCGGGTAGTGGTGCGTTCGCCTGCCGTGGAGTTGGCGGGCGTCTTGACGGAGGTGACCCGACTACGCGAGTCGTAGGTGGTGCAAGTCCAATCACCTGCGATCGACCTGGCGATGACGCGTCCGGATGCGTCGTAGACTTCTTCTTCGGTTCGGGCGGCGCCGGTAGCCGGCGCTGGGCCGGTGACAACCTTCGGCATGCCACCTTGGTTGACAGCAGGACTGCCGGTCACGCAGGGATTCGTGCGCGTTTCGGTGTCTCCGTAGTGCGCGGTGGTCGTGACCGCGCCGCTGGGCGCGGTACGACTGAGTTCTCGTAGGTAGCCGGTACCGGGGGTTTCGTGGTTGGTGTTGCTCGTCAGCTGGGTCGTACCACTGCCGGTTGTGGTTGTGGCCGCGAGTCCGTAGATCGGATCGAGGCCGTTCTGGCCGTACTGCGTCGTCGCGACCTTGTCAGGGACACCATCCGACTCGGACGTCGTGGTGGACGTGGTCAGTCCGTAGCGCGGGCGTAGCTGGGTACCGGGAACGGGCTGCTGGGTGCCGCTGGGTGTGGTCCAGTGCAGTTCCAGCTGGGAGGTGAGGTCGAACTCGTAGTAGTCGACGCGGATCCGTTTGGCCTGGCCGGCGTTGTCGGCGTGCACGACGCCTTGGCGCCACTTAGGGGTGGTGTTGATCCAGTCGTCGATGACGAGTTGGTCGTCGACCCAGACACGGACGCCGTCGTCGGCGAGCAGCCGCAGTGTGTAGTCACCGGCGGCGGGAAAGACGAGTTCGCCTGCCGCACGCAGCGAGAAGTGGTCTGCCGGGATTCCCGCGGTGGGCGCCGCGGCGTCCCAGTTCTTCACGAACGTGCCGTCCGCGGTACCTAGTCCGGTGGTGTAGGCCTTCGGCGCTCCGGAGAGCTGATCATTGTCGTACCAGGACACGGCAAGACCGTTGATGCCTTCGTCGTAGCCGGTCCGGGTGTGCGGCACGGTGGCGACGCAGGCGGCGGTCGGCGTCTGGCCGGTGAAGCAGGATGCCGGTGCGGGGCCGTAGGTGTCGGTGGGGCGGTCGGCGTAGTCGTAGGCCGTGGTCGACACTCGGCCTGCGGCGTCGGTCGAGGTCAGCTTCTGGTCCTTTGCGTTCCAGGTCTGGCCTGTCGTCTTCCCGGTGGCGTCGGTCGTGGTCATGAGGCGGTCGGCGTCGTCGTAGGTCGCCTTGGTGAAGAACCCGGTGGCCGGGGTGAGGCCGAGGACGTCGACGAAGGTCTGGCGGTTGGCTGGGTCGTAGCGGTATGCCCGGCCGGGGCGCGGCTGGCCGAGGGCGGGTGGGGGCGAGGTGACGCTGGTGGCCTTCGGCTTGACTGCGGTGTCGTAACCGACAGACGTAATCAGGTCGGCTGCGTTGGCCTGACGGTTGGCGGGGTCGGCGGCGATCCAGTCGTTCGCCAGACTGTTGCGGGTCGCGCCGAGCAGGCCCTGGGCGTTGTAGCCGTAGTCGGTGATCTCCGAGCCCGGGTCCTCGATGCGCCCGAGTTGGAGCGATCCTGTTCCGAAGTACCACAGACGGGTTTCAGTCCCGTCCCAGTAGGTGATGCGGCACAGCATCTGCGATGGTGGGAGCGTCGCGGCGCCGGGCGGCGGGGCGACACTGCCGTAGCAGTCATCCCCGGGACGGTTGTAGTGCAGGACATGGGAGCGCTGTGAGACGGGGTCTTTGATCTCCCGCAGCCGTGACGGTGTCCCGTCGTAGAGGTACTGCAGCGTCGCGGGTTTGCGGCCGTCGAGCACGCTGGTCTGGGTCTCGAGCTTGCCGTCGGCGCGGAAGATGTAGATCGCGCCGCCCTCGTTGAGGGCGATCTTGCCAGCGGTGTCGAGGGCGATGGTGCCGTCCTCGTTGTCCGGGGCTGTGTAGCCGCCGGTGCTCTTCTTGGACCAGGTGTGCTTGGCTCCCGAGGCGTCGGTCAGCACGATGTTCTGGTCGGTGACCTTGGCCTCGGTGTAACTCGAGCCATCACCATCGAGGTCGGCCGAAAGGGTCCAGCCCTGCGGCAGCACCGGCAGGTCGGAGGTGAACAACCAGTCGGCCGGGACGATCTGCGGAGCGACCGTGGTGTTGTCAGTGGTGCGGACGAACAACCGCATCTTCGCCGCACCCGTCGCCTCGGCGTTCTCCACCTTGATCGGCACCCGCTGCCCCGCAGTCAACGAGACATTGGTGGACTGGGTCCAGTTCAGGTCACTTGCGGTGTTGACCTCGTAGACCTTGGCGCCGTTGATCCACACAGTGCCGCCGTCGTCATGCACACCCGCGAACTGGTAGGTCCCGGTCACCGGGGCCTGGAAGAAGCCCTCCCAGCGCGCGACGAACCAGTCCGCCGGCAACGCCGGCGCAAAGGGCGAGTCAGTGCCCCAGTCGACGTTGACCTGCGGCTCGGTCCGCACCAGCACCGGCTGCTGCGCGTCGTTGATGATTCCGTTGTGCGACAGGTCGGCGAAGTAAGACGCCTTGAGCCCCTTGCTCTCCACCTGCTGCGAGTTGTAGGTGAAGCTCAGACCCGCATTGCCGCCGACCGTGGTGAACGACGGCGACCCCGCCGAGGTCGAGACATTGCCATTGGCCAGGTTGACACTTACCAGTCCCACGGTGTCCACCGGCGAGGGGCCGTGGTCACCGATCCGCTGGTCGATCTTGAAATGGCCCACCCATGTCGGGGTGATTGTGGTGGTCCCACTGTAGGTCATCGCCTGCCAGGTGTAGGCGACGCCGTCCTGCAGGATCCCGGCCGGGACCGTCCAGGTCGGCGTGGTCAGGCAGCCGGACTCGACCACGACGCCGGACTTGGCGTCGGCGCCGGTGGCGATGCGGAAGCAGTACTTGACCTGCTCGCCATCGGGGTCGGTGACCGGGTTGACCGCCAGGGTCGGGGTCAGCGACGTCGACACCGTGCCGTCTGCCGGACCGACCAGCGTCGTGGCCGGCGCGGGAGAGCCGGTGTCGACGGTGAGGGTGGCGTTGAGGTTCTTGTACGTCCACGTCCCGGGGTTCTCGGCGCCGATCATCATGAAGAACACCGAGCCGTCGCGGGCGTTGACGCGGTCACGGATGAACCCGGTCATGCCTTCGCCGACGAAACTCCCGACGTCACCGACCAGCGCACTGGTCATGTAGCCGCCGACGCCGTTGAAGTTGAACGCCGACGCGTGGTAGAGGTTTGCGTTCCACGTCTTCAGGGACCCGACGACGCTGGTGTTGCGGGTCAGGTCCATCCGCGCGCCGACCACGGTCTTGCCGAACAGCGGCGAGTAGTCCATGTGGAAGACGCTGCGGTTGTACGTGTCGCCCTTGGCCTGGCTGTTGCCGATCCGCAGACCGCAGGCGTCACAGTTCGTGCCGTCCGAACGGTAGGAGTGCGACTCGGTGACGCCGTAGGTGAAGGTCGGGTCGACGAACACCGGGTACACGCGCTTCGGGTCGCGCAGCCAGTTCGGGTCGACCGCGACGGTCAGCCACCAGTCCGTGCCCGCCTTCTCCAGGGTGTAGACGCCGCCCGTCATCGCCGGCGCAGTCTCGCCGTTACCCGCGGAGTCCCAGGTCTCGATCGGCGGCAGCACGATCTTCGCCGCGCCGCTCTTGTCGGCCAGGGTGACGGCCCCGCTGCGCTCCAGCTTCGGCGTCAGGTCACCGGTGGTGAGCTTGAACTTCCACGACGAGCGGCCGTCGGCCGGCGGGCGCTTGAGCTTGATGGTCTCCTTTACGGCGCCCGGGGTAACTTCGTAGTCGAGGTCGGTTCCGGCGGCGACCTCCGGGTAGGTGACCGAGTCCCCCTTCACCGCGGCAGTCGCCGGGGCGGCCTGGTCGAGCGCCAGGCCCGCGGTGTGGCCGCCGGACTCGACCTGCAGCACCGCGGCGGCGTCGGCCTTGGTGGCCAGTGACGGGCTCAGCGGGTGGTGGTCGGCGTCGGCGCGCCTGGTCGCCGGGTCGGTGGCCAAGGTCGTCTGGACCGGCTGCCACTGGCCGTGCTCGTCTTGCACGTTCAGGGGCTGGTTCGACTGCCGCACCGAGTGCGTGCCGTCGGCGTTGACGTACTCGGTGACGAACATCGACCGCGACACCGGCGTCGACCGCTGCGGGTCAAAGTGGGTGCCAGCGCCACCGTCCAACCGGCTCTGAGCTGCGAAATCCGCATTCGACGGCGCCTGCGGCACAGCGGGCGCCGTTGCAGCCGACGAAAGCAACCCGACGTCGCGCGGATCGATCGGCTTCGGCGCTTCCGCCACGCGCGGTGGCGCAGCAATCGCTTCAGTGCTGCCGACAAGCAGCGTCACAGTCAGAGCAAGCACGATCGCTCTGACCCAGCGGACCAGATGGACAGGACGCGACAACCGCAGCACGGCCAGTTCCTCCCCCGGCGACCTGGCATCCGCCATGGCCACCCCCAATGACCCACGGAGCACCACGCCGCCGCGAGATTATGCCGGACGCTCCGCGCAGATGATGCCCAGTTCGTCCAGGGTCGGGAATTCCCATCCCTCGCCCGCACCAAGCATCGGCGGGACCTCACACCGTCGTTACACCATCGAGTGAGACGAATCACACAGTTGCCAACCGATCACTGACCCGGTAACGGCCCCGGTTGCCACCGTCTGCCAGCGAAGGCTCACCGGCTACAATCGCCGCCGGTCTTGCCGTCGCCGGACCACATATCGCCCTTCGGCAGGAGATCGATGCCTCAGCCCGCGCTCGACGCTCCGGACGTCCCCGCACCGATCCCGCGCACGACCGCGAAGGTCCGCCGCGACGGCGCGCCTCGGCTCGGCCTCGCGGCGCTCTGGGTCTTCGCGGCCGTTCCCGCCGCTCTGGCGCTGCTGGCCGCGGTACGCGCGCCGAAGATGCACGTGCTGCTCGACTACTGGCACGTCTTCGCAAAGATCACCGACGACAACGGCCACCTCCTGGTCGGCCAGGTCTTCACCTACCACCTCGACCAGCCGTTCGTCGTGCCGTCCCTGCTGTTCTACGCCGACGCCGCGTGGTTCGGCGGGGACAACCGCGTCCTAACCGTCCTGACTGTCGCCCTGCTCGCCGTCTCGGTGTTCGCGCTCAGCACGATGCTGCCGCGGCAGCTGAACCCGACGACACGAGTGGCATTGATCGCGGCCATGTCCTGGCTGCTGTTCAGCTCCCACGCCACCGAACTGTGGCTGCAGAGCACGAACGGGATCAGCTGGGTTCCCGCGATCATGTTCTGCACGATCGCCATCGCCTGCGCGCACCACGGTCGCCGGGTCGGCGCGTACACAGCTGCTGCGCTGGGCTGCCTGAGTTTCGGTGCCGCACTGCCGATCTGGTTCGTGATCGCCGGAATCGCCTGGCTGCGCAGGGAATCGCGGCTCCGCGTCCTGCTCCCCGCGGCGGCCGGGCTGGTGGTCTTCGTCGTCTGGTGGCTCACCAAACCCGCCGGAACCCAGTCCGGGGCGACGGACGCCTTCGACCCGGACGGACGGCTTTCCGTCGCCGCCGCCGCGGTTGGTGGCCTGTGGTCGGTGGACATCGCCGTTCTCGCGGTGATCGCCGGAGGCTTCACCATCGCTCTGCTCGCGCTGCTGCTGCGCCGAACGACCACCGACCGGCCAGCGGCCGACGCCGGCTGGGCGGGCGTGGCTTGCTACGCCTTCGCACTGGCCCTGATGCTCGCGCTCGGCCGCACCACGGCCAACGTCCCCGGCGGGAACGTCGGGCTGATCAGCCGGTACGTCCTGCTCGCCGCACTGGCCACCACCGCGGTACTCGTCCTGGTCACCTTGCACCGTCCACAGTGGCCGAAGCGGTACCTCGTCGTGACGGTCGTCGCACTGTCCCTGGTCACCCACGCCATCGGCGGCGGGAAGGCCGACGAAGTCCGTCGCAGTTATGCCCCGCTCAGCCTGGCCGCGATCGCCTTGCGCGTCGACGCCCCCGCCGCCCTCGATGCCCTGCACATCCAGCGGGCCGCCGGACCGGCAGCGCGAGCATTGGGTGCCTACCCATTCAACGACAACTTCACGCTCGGCTGCCACGGCCCCGAACTCGGCAGCCACCTCGACCTGACCACTGCGCAACCGCAGTCAGCCAAGGCAGCCGGAGCACTCGACGCTCCGGCCACCGATGTCGGCGGCATCATCACCGGCTGGGCCGTCGTCAACGGAGCACGGCCAGACTGCGTCCTCATCACCGACCAGACCGGCACGGTCACCGGCGGCGGCATCACGGGCCTACCCCTCACCGTCGCACAGACTACGAAGGCCGCACCCGGCGCGACGGCGTGGGACGCCACAAGCGGCCCAACCAACGGACCAGTCACCGTGCTCGCCGTCCACGGCGGACGCCTATACCGCATCAACTGAATTCCCATTAGCATGGCCACCCGGACACGTCGTTCCGCAAATTCCTCGGCTATGCGGGGAACCGGGCAATTCTCCGCCCACTTCCCTTCCTCGGCCCCTATGGGTTCGAGTCTCAAGCGCTCACATCACAATCGCCATCGAATAGCCGGGCGCCAAGCGGCAGCTGGAGCCGTACGAATGCCTGCCCGCTGCGGTCGACCTGTGCCGGCCCGCGGTCAGCCGAACAGTTGGTCACTACAACACCGAGATCACAGGTGCTACCGACTCATCGGACGATATCGGTCCTCGACCGGCCGCAGTCGAGGTCGTCAGGATCGCTTCCAGCCACACCCGCTCGGATTTCGTCAGGGGCAACGCCGCGGCCTCGAGCCGAATCAGTGGTGCGCCAGCACAATGCCCAACGACCACCTGCACGACCTCTCAGCCGGCCGTCGCCGCCCTATTTCTGACTTTCGAGAATCCGGCGCTCGTCGGACACCGTGCAACCGTCGGGCAGTGGGTGGAAGATGTAGTTTCCCTCCACGTCGGGAGCGGTATGAGCGATTTTCCTGCCGCACTCGGCCGAAGCCACGACGGCTTTGATCGTGTAGACCTTGCGTTTGTCCCCCGGATCGCCGATAGGCTGGTCCAGCATGACGAAGCTGACGTCATTGCGGTTCGCGACCGGCTGAGGTCCGCTGTTCTGGTCGTACACCAGGTAGAAGTTTCCGTCGTAGGCGTCGTAGTCGAACAGCCACACCGACTCACCCGGGCGCAGGGCGCAAACACGTCCCGTGACCTTCACTCCGGCCACTCCGTCGATCTCGGCGCCGTCTTCGGGCTCGGTGAGCGTCACCGCGCGATCACACGCCGGACGGATCGGAGTCGGCGAGGTGCTCGCCGGATCGAGTGGCGGCGCCGAAGGCGAGGCGGAAGGCGCCGTTTTGTTGATCATGGCCGCAACGATGGTACCCACGAGCCCGATCAACGCCACCAGCACAGCACTGAGTAGAGCGATCCACGCCTTGCTCATGCCGAACCACCTCCACCCGCTTTACCTCGGCGTCTTCCGGCCTCGGTCTCTGCCACACAGTCGTGGCGATCCGCCGCAGGGTTACGCCGCGGAGCATGTCAGTTCCGGGCGGCGGGGACCCGAGGCTCCGGGAGTGGTCGCTCAGGCACACCGACGAGAAGGCGATGCATCGTGGCGAAGTACGGCGGTGCCGCCGAGCGCTCCGTGCCTGCAGCTACCGCGGCGCAACGGCGGCCCGGAACAGATCGCCACCAGCCCGACGGCTACCTGATGAGCCTCCGGTCGCACGTGGAACCTCATGACCATCGGCAATTGGGGGGGGGGGGGGGGCGGCGGGGGCGGGGGGGGGGGGGGCGGGGGCGCGCCGGGGGGAGGGGCGGGCTTTACGAGAGAGGAGGGTAGCCGGGTGGTCAGCTGGC
>NZ_JBSGJD010000200.1:0-18982 GCF_053605405.1 Amycolatopsis sp. NPDC003861 | reverse complement strand
CCTGGATGTTCCGCCAGCGTCTCGCCGGGCACAGCGTCGCCAGCATCGCCCGGCACCTCAACGAACGCGGCATCCCATGCCCGTCCAGCGCCGACCCGGACCGCAACCGCCACCGCACCCGCGGCGCCTGGACACTGCGCACCGTCGCCGTGATCCTCGCAAACCCGCGCTACACCGGCCGCCAGACCTGGAACCGCCGCGCCACGGGCTCCGAAGCCCCAGCGTCAACACCGGCGCTGTCCGCGAAGGCTGCGCATCCGGCGCTCATCACGGAGCAGGACTTCGTCGCCGCGCAGCAGATCCGGGCCGCTCGCCCTGCTAGCGATGGTCGGCCTCGCCGGTTCGCGCTGGCCGGCTTGATCCACTGCGGTGTTTGCGACCGGCGGCTGGACTCGCACTGGAACCACGGGCGACCGACGTACCGCTGCCGTCACGGCCACACCGGCACTCAACGCGCGGACCAGCCTCAGCTGAAGACGCTCTACATCCGCGAGGACCACCTCGTCGACGAGATCCATATCCGGCTCGGCATTCAAGACGGTGACGTCCACGCCAGGTTGAAGTCTGCCCGGGCACTGAGCAGTCGCGTCGCGATAGCACTGCGCGATTCGGGACAGTACGTAGTCTGCGACAGCGACGGATGGCGACTGAAAGAGATCGACTCAAGCTGAACTACGATGGCCCGGCTTTAAGATCGCGTTACGCGATCCGTGGGGTAATACTGTGTCCGAGGGGGGAATTGAACCCCCATACGTGGGATATCTCCCGTGTTGGAGGAGATCATGAGATGATGGTAGCGCAGAGTCACGACTCTTGCACATGCCCCACCGGACGGGGGCCGTCTCACCGGTAGCGCCCTTATTCGCCGGGTGCCGCGGCGCCAGTTGGCTCGTTGGTCGCGGCGTTCGGGGATGTGGCGTCAGCGCAGGTAGGTGCGGATGGCGCGGCTGGAGTAGCCCTTGTCCGCCATGCCCTGACTCGGCCGCCTCGCCGGTCGCCTCGGGGCCGGGGCGGCGGAATTCGAATCCCGGCCATGACCGTGGCGAACTGGGTGGAGTCGTTGACGTTTCCTCCAGTCAGCGCTACCGACAGCGGCCGCCCCTGGCCGTCGGACGCCAGGTGGATCCTGGTAGTGAGTCCGCCGCGGGACCGGCTAAGGGGCACGATCACCTGGCTCACTCTGGGCGAGATTGTCATGATCCCCGTTCACCCCAAACGGCCAGCGCTGCCGCCGTGTCATCCAGACAGCCTTGACCGTAGATGTTGCGACCTCGCTGGCCGCGGGCGGCCAGCACTGCATGCAGGCGCTCGAACCGGTCGCGGACCGCACACGTGCTCAGCACCGACGGAGCACGGCCTTCCCCCTGCAACACCGAAACGCGTGCGCCGGCTTGGTCAGGATCGCGGGCCCGAGGTAGCGGGCGACGTTGTACAGCGACCGGCCTTCGCGGTAGCGGGCGAAGGTCGGCAGGCCGAGTTCGTCGAGCAGTGCCAGCAGCGCGGTCTGGCCGGGCGCCGCCCACTGCCCGCCCATTTCGAAGTCCGCATAGTGTGCCGCCCGGTCATTAACCGCCCGCTGACCCGGTCACGCCGGCTCCCACGACCACCACGTCGTGCAGGCCGCTCACGCTCCGATCCAGGACATCACGTGCTTGATGCGGGTGTAGTCCTCGAGCCCGTACATCGACAGGTCCTTACCGTAGCCGGAGTGCTTGAACCCGCCGTGGGGCATCTCCGACAGGTACGGGAGGTGGGTGTTGATCCACACCGCGCCGAAGTCCAGTTCCTTGGACAGGCGCATGGCGCGGCCGTGGTCGCGGGTCCACACGCTGGCGGCGAGGCCGTAGCGGCAGTCGTTGGCCAGCTGCAGAGCATGGCTCTCGTCGGTGAAGCGCTGGACGGTGATCACAGGGCCGAACACTTCATCCTGCACCAAGGCGTCGTCCTGGCGGAGATCGGCCAGCACCGTGGGTGCGTAGAAGTAGCCTCGCTCGCCGACGGTATGCCCGCCGGTCACCAGCCGGGCGTGGGCGGGCCGCTCGTCGACCATCCGCGCGACGCGGGCGAGGTGGTCGGCGTTGTTCAACGGGCCGTAGGCGGCGGTGTCGTCGTCGGGACCGCCGGTCACCGTCGCCCGCGCCTGGGCGGCCAGCGCGTGCAGGAACTCGTCGTGGATCCGCTCGCTCACCAGTACGCGGGTCGCCGCGGTGCAGTCCTGCCCGGCGTTGAAGAACCCCGCACCGGCGATTCCGGCGGCGGCCTGCTCGATGTCGACGTCGTCGAAGACGAGCACCGGGGCCTTGCCGCCCAGCTCCAGGTGGACGCGTTTGACGTCGGTGGCGGCCGATCCGGCCACTTCGATGCCGGCCCGCACGGATCCGGTGATCGCCACCATCTCGGGGCGCGGGTGCGCCACGAGGACGCGGCCGGTGTCCCGGTCGCCGCAGACGACGTTGAGGACGCCGGGCGGCAGGAACTCCTGGCACAGCTGCGCGAGCATGGTCGAGGTCGCCGGTGTGGTGTCGCTGGGCTTGAGGACGACCGTGTTGCCGGCCGCGAGCGCGGGCGCGATCTTCCAGACCATCATCGGCAGCGGGTAGTTCCACGGCGTCACCTGGCCGACGACGCCGATCGGTTCACGCCGGACGAACGAAGTGTGGCCGGCCAGGTACTCGCCGGCGGACTTCCCTTCGAGCAGGCGCGCGGCGCCGGCGAAAAAGCGGAAGTGGTCGATCGTCGGGGGCATTTCCTCCGACAGCGTCACGTGCCGCGGTTTGCCGGTGTCGCGGCATTCGGCGTCGACGAACTCCTTCGTCCGCGCGTCCAGGGCGTCGGCGATGCGCAGCAGGGCCTGTGCCCGCTCTTGCGGCGTGGTCCGGCCCCACTGCTCGAACGCGCGTCCGGCGGCCGCGTAGGCCCGGTCGAGGTCGGCCCGGCCGGACAGCGCGGCCTGGGCGTAGACCTCACCGGTGGCCGGCTCGACGACGTCGTAGGTCCGGCCGTCGGCGGCGTCGACGACCCGGCCGTCGATCACGTTGCGGAACAGCATGGTTCATCCTCCGGTCGGATCAGGTAAAGCTTGCGGAGCCGTTCGGTGATCCGCCACGTCGTACGGTCCCCGGCACAGAGCCGGACCACCGTCCCCGGCCGCAGGCGCAGGACACTGCTGTCGGCGAACTCGACCGTCCCGGTGCCGGACAACACGAGGAACACCTCGTCGGCTTCGGTGTCGGCATCGGTACCCGGCCCGGCTTCCCACAGCCCGATTTCGGTGTGCCCGAGTTTCGTGAGCCCGGCGGAAGCGGTCGCCAGCTCCGCGGACGCGCCGTCAGGTGCGAGTTCGACGGCACCCAGGTCGGCGCTGATCAGCCGGGCCGCCGCCAGCGCGGAGATCCCGCTTCTCAGTGGGGATTCCGTCATGCCGGCGGAAGTACGGTGAGCCGCTTGTCGGAGGACAGCCGGACCAGGACGGCGTCCGCGGGCACCGACTCCGCTGTGACCCGTTCGAACAGGACTGTCATCCAGATTCCTTTCGTTGCGAAGGTCAGCTGTCGAAGCCGAGGCCGAAGGTGTCCATCGCCCGCAACCACAGGTTCCGCTTGCCGGACTCGCGGTCGGCGCGGGCCATGGACCGCCGGGTCAGCTCGACCCCGAGCCAGCGCAGCGGTTCGGGCGGGAACGGCAGGGGTTTCGTGCGCACCATGGCCAGCTCGGTGCGCTCGGTGCGGACGCCGTCGAGGTGGTCGAGCATGACCTGAGCGGCGAACCGGGTGGCGGCGACGCCCAGGCCGGTGAAACCCAGCGCGTAGGCGACCCGGCCGCTCGACGCCGTGCCGTAGAACGCCGTGAACCGGCTGGAAGCGTCGATCACGCCGCCCCAGCTGTGGGTGAACCGGAGCCCGTCGAGCTGGGGGAACGTGTGGAAGAAGTTCTCGGCCAGCACCCGGAACGTGGCCGGCCGCTGGTCCAGTTCGGCGTACTGCTTTGCGCCGTAGTGGTAGACGGCGTCGTAGCCGCCCCACAGGATCCGGTTGTCCGACGTCAGCCGGTAGTAGTGGAACTGGTTGGCGCTGTCGGACATCCCGTACCGGTGTCGCCAGCCCACCGAATCCAGTTGCGCCGCGGTGAGCGGCTCGGTGACCAGGACGTAGTCGTAGACGGGGATGACGAACGGCCGGATCCGGCGTACCAGTGAAGGAAAGGCGTTGGTCGCCAGCGCCACCTTGCCGGCCACGACCCGGCCGTACCCGGTGGACACCACCATGCGGGACCCGCGCGTGCTCATGCCGGTCGCGACCGTGCGCTCGAAGAGGCGCACGCCGAGCCGGACACAAACCTCCCTCAGGCCCCAGGCCAGCCGGGCCGGGTTCACCAGCGCCGTACCGCGACGGTCCAGTACGCCCGCGAGGTAGGTCGGCGAGTTCACCTCGCTCCGCAGCTCATCGGTGCCCAGGAACTCGTACTTCGTCCCGACGCTGTTCGCGCGCCGGGTTCCCTCCCGCAACTCGGCGACCTCGTGCGGGCGGGTCGCGACGGCGATCCCGCCGACGCGCTCCCAGTCGCATTCGACCCCGTACCGCCGCAGGGTGTCTTCGATGGCGTCGAGATTTTCCATGCCGAGCCGCTGCAGCTGGGCCAGTTCGTCGGGCCACCGCGAGAATCCGTTGCCGAAGCCGTGGGTCAGGCTCGCCTCGCAGAACCCGCCGTTGCGCCCCGACGCCGCCCAGCCGACTTCCCGGCCTTCAAGCAGCACGACGTCGAGTTCGGGACGGCGTTCCTTGGCCAGCAGCGCCGTCCACAGCCCGCAGAACCCGCCCCCGACGACCACCAGGTCGCACGTCTCCTCCCCCGCCAGCGCCGGGAACGGCGCCGGCCGGGCCGGGTCGTCGAGCCAGAACGGCACCGGCTCCGCGTCGACCAGCGAGCGCACAGGATCAGCAGTGGGAACACTCATAACGGCGAAAGCCTGTCGGGGTAGGTTGCAGCCGGAAGAAGGTGGAGGTCCGAACCGATGCCGCCGTTGTGGATCTTTCCGTCCTCGATTTCCAGGAACTTTCCGGTCGAGCGTGACCGGGTGAGGTCGAGGAGGATCACCGACGCGCACGGGACCTTCCGTTCGCGGAAGGCGAAGACGTAGAGGTTCTCGGCGAAACGCCAGTAAGTGGCCTCGTCACAGTCCGCCTTGCCCGGCTCGTCGCCCCGGATGCACTGCCAGGCGCAGAGCCGCGAGTTGAGGTAGACGTGTTCGTAGACCAGTTCCGGGCTGTAGACGGTCACGAGACGCCGGCCCAGCAGGTCGCGGGTCTCCGCGGGTGACTGCTCGACGTCGACGCCCGCGAGCGTGCCGGCCGCGAAGGTCTGGGTGACCCGGGGCTTCCCGGGAACCGCGTGGTCGTTCACTGTGGTCAGCACCGACATCGCCCGCCCGGACGTCCGGTCGACGATCAGGGTCAACGCCTCGCGCTCGCTGTGGCTGCGCCGCCAGACGTCGATGAAGAAGATGTCCGGCGCGACCTCGACGGCGCCGTAGGGGTCGGCTCCGCTTCTGCCGTCGTGGTGGCTCCAGCCCGCGATTCCGTCCGCGAACCCCAGCGTGACGATCTCGCCATCGAGTTCGAGGGACATCGCCCAGCCTTCGAGAGCGGATGTCTGCGGCAACATCGGCGTCACCCCGCGAATTCCGGTCCACAGTGGACGACTTCGCCGTCGACCACGGTCAGGACCACCGGGTTGTGGACGAGATCGTCGGGCGCGACCTCCACTGGATCCTCGGCAAGGACCGTGATGTCGGCCAGGTTGCCCGGCTTCAGGGCACCCAGTCGGTCCGCGTCCCCCGTCGCGAGGGCCGGCTGGACCGTGTATCCACGCAGCGCGGTGAGAGCGTCGATGCCCTGATCGTCGTAGGAAGCGCGGTCGGTGTGGCCGGGTGGGCGGCGCAGCTGGGCGGCGGCCATTCCTTCCCGCCAGTCGTAGCCGGCGACCGGCCAGTCGGAACCGAGTGTGACGACGGCGCCGCTTTCACCGAGCGCCCGGATCGGGAAGGCGCGGTCACACCGCTGCGGCCCGAGCCGCCGGGACCAGTTGTCCGAGCGGTCCGGCGCCAGCCCCATCATGTGCTGGGCCTGCATCGAGGCGACGACCTGTTCGGCGGCGAAGCGCGGGAGGTCTTCGGGGCGCAGCGTCTCGATGTGTTCGATGCGGTGGCGGACACCGGGGGCGGCTCCGGCTGCCCGGTAGGCGTTGAGTGCCTCGTGGACCGCGCGGTCGCCGGTGGCGTGGGTGGCGATCTGGAACCCGCGTGCGGCGAAGAACTCGACCGCGCGGAAGTACCGGCCGATGTCGGACCAGAACGGGTGCAGTCCCCCGCCTTCGCTGTCGGGTTCGAACAGCCAGCCGGTGCCGGAGTCGATGACGCCGTCGATGAAGAGTTTGACGACCCCGGTGCGCCAGCGTTCGCCGGCTTCCCCGCGATGCTGTGCGTAGGACTCCCACACCTCCTGGGACATCTCGGGTTGCACCCAGTAGGGCATGACCAGCCGCATGCTCAGGTCGCCGCTGGCCTCGAGTTCGCGCAGGAGGTCGAGGGTCGCCACGCGCCCGTCCATGCCGTGGGCGCCCGTGATGCCCGCCGCCGCGAACCGCTTCAGCTGCTCGGCGCACAGCCGGTAGCGTTCCGCCGCACTGAGCGGCGGGATCGCGTCGCGCACCAGCCGGATCGCCCCCATTTCGCGCAGCTCGCCCGTCGGCGTGCCGGTGTGGTCGACGACGATTTCGGCGTGCTCGCCGAACCGCCGGGCGCCGTCGACCCCGGCCAGCTCCAGGGCCCGCGGTGTCGCGAGCTCGGTGTGGAAGTCGACGAAGGTCAGCAGGGCCGGGCCACCACCGGCGGCTCCGGCGATCAGTTCGCCGCTGATGCCGGTGTGCGCGAAGACGTCGTAGTCCAGGCCGTAGCCGAGGACCCACTGGTCCGGCTCGCACTGCGCGTGTTCCGCGGCCACCAGCCGGCGGACCTCGTCGAGCGTGCGGGCCTGCGTCAGGTCGGCGCCGCGGGCCTTGAGCGCGCCCTGGAAAGGGTGGAGGTGGCTGTCGACGATGCCGGGCACGGCCGTGGCGCCGCGGAGATCGAGGACCTGCGTGGTGCCGTCGGCCTCAGCGCGGACATCGGAGTCGTCGCCGACCACGACGATCCGCCCGTCGGCGACGCCGAGGGCGCTCGCCCACGGCCGGGCGGGGTCGAGGGTGCGCACGCGCCCGTTGACCAGTGCAAGGTCGAGCCGGCGGCTCATGCTGATGCTCCTTCGGTAGTGACGCGCCCGGCGCGCGTCGGCTTCCAGCCCGGCCGCGGGACGCTGGCCCGCAGGAGCTGGGTGTAGGGCTGCCGGGGGTGGGTGAGCACGTCGGCGGTCCGGCCGCGTTCGACGACCCGCCCGCGGTGCATGACGATCGTTTCGTCGGTGATCTGCCGGACGACGCCGAGGTCGTGGCTGATCAGCAGATAGGACACCCCGGTTCGCTCGCGGATGTCGGCGAGCAGGTTCAGCACCTGGGCCTGGATGGACACGTCCAGGGCGGCCACGGACTCGTCGAGGATGACGACCTCCGGCTCGGCGGCCAGCGCACGGGCGATCGCGACGCGCTGCCGCTGGCCACCCGAGAGGGCGTTCGGGTGGGCGCGCAGCTGGCGGGCGTCGAGCCCGACCAGGTCGCCGAGTTCCGCGATGCGGGCCCGGCGCTGCTCTTTGCCCGTCGACCGCCCGTGCAGGCGCAGCACTTCGTCGAGTGCCTGCTCGGCGCTGTGGCGGGGATCCAGCGACGAGTAGGGGTCCTGGAAGACGATCTGGACCTCCCGCCCGCGTTGCCGGCGTTCCTTGGCCGAGCGGGCCGGCTTGCTGCGGTCCCGGCCGCACGCGGTGATCGTGCCCGCGGTCGGGGCGCACAGGCCGACGATCATGTTGGCCACCGTGCTCTTGCCCGAGCCCGACTCGCCGACGATCGCCAGCGAACCACCGCGGGGCACCTTGAAGTCGACGCCGTCCACGGCGACGACGTCGCCGAACTCCCGGCGCAGGCCGGCGACCTGCAGTACCGCCTCAGCCATGGAAGGCCACCTCCTCCTTCAGCCGGCCACGCAGTTCCCCGGCGCGGAGGCAGCGGACCAGGCCGCCGTCGACGTCTTCGAGCGGCGGGCGCGCGGCTCGGCACGCATCGACGACGTAGGAGCAGCGGGGCGCGAACGCGCAGCCGTCGGGTGCTTCGAACGCGCTCAGCGGCCGTCCGGGGATCGCGGCCAGCCGGGGCACGGTCTCATCGATCACGGGCCGGGCCGACACGAGCGAGGCGGAGTACGGGTGCAGCGGATCGTCGTGGAGTTTGGCGCTTTCGCGGGTTTCGAGGATCTGCCCGGCGTACATCACCGCGGTCCGGTCGCAGACCGCGCCGGCGAGGTCGAGGTCGTGGGTGATGAACAGCAACGCCAACCCGCGCTCGCGACGCAGCTCGTCGAGGATCGCCATCACTTCGGCCTGGGTCGTGACGTCCAGCGCGGTGGTGGGTTCGTCCGCGAACACCAGGCGCGGCTCGGTGAGCAGCATCGCGGCGATCATCACGCGCTGCAGCAGGCCGCCGGAGAGCTCGTGGGGGTACTGGTCGAGGCGGCGCTCCCCGTCCGGGATGCCGACGTCGGCCAGCGCGGTGATGGCCCGCCGGGCCGCCGAGTGCTTGTCGACGCCGCCCAGTGTCCGCAGCGCTTCGGTCAGGAAGTCTCCGATGCGGCGCACCGGGTTGATGTGCGCCCGGGGGTCCTGGAAGATCATCGCGACGTCGCCGCGGAAGCTGCGCAGCCGGCTGCCCGTCAGGCTCGACACGTCGGTCCCGTCGAACCGGACCGCCCCGTCGGTAGTCGAGCCCGGCGGCAGGAGCCGGGCCATGGCGCGGGCGGTCATCGACTTGCCCGATCCCGATTCGCCGACGAGGCCCACGGCCTCGCCCGCGCCGATCGAGAGGGACACGCCGTGCAGTACCCGGCGCAGCTCGCCGTCCACCGGCACGTCGACGGCCAGGTCCTCGACTTCCAGTACGGGTGTGGTCATCGTTCCTCGCTGTTCTGTGCCAGGTGCTCGCCCAGGAGGTTGACCGCCACGACGACCACGACGATGCCGAGACCGGCCGTCAGCGATTCGGCCGGGTAGCCCTGCAGGACGCCGGGCTGGCCGGTGGAGACCATCACGCCCCAGTCGGCGGTCGGCGGCTGCACCCCGAGGCCGAGGAACGAGATGGCGGCGAAGTCGACCATCGCGTAGCCGAACAGCAGCGTGCCTTGGGCGACCATCATCGGCAGCACGTTCGGCAGCAGGTGGCGCACGCAGATCGCGACCGCGGACAGGCCCTGCACCTCACAGGCGGAGATGTAGGCCCGGGCCTTCTCCCGCAACGCCGCGGCGCGAAGGACGCGAGTGATGTAGGGGGTGTAGGCGATGGCCAGGACGACCGTCGGGGCCGTCAGGCCGGGCCCGAAGACCGCGGCCGCGAGCAGCGCCAGCAGGATTCCGGGGAAGGCGAACAGGATGTCGGTCACCGTCGAGATGGCCGAGTCGATCCAGCGGCCCGCCCACGCCGACACGACGGCGAGGGTCGAACCGGCCAGCATCGCGATGACGACGACCAGGAACGGCCCGGCCATCGCCGTCCGGGCCCCGGTGAATAGGCGGCTCAGCAGATCCCGGCCCTGGCTGTCGAAGCCTAGCGGGTGCCCGGAGACCGGGCCGACGAAGGCGTAGTTCAGGTCGGCGGCGTCCGGGTCGCCCGGCGCCAGCAGCGGCCCGAAGATCGCCAGGAGCACCGCGAGACCGACGACGACGGCACACGCGGTGAACACGGCCTTCCTGCCCGCGATGCGCCGCCGCCGGGTGCGGGCGCGGTCGAGGAGCGCGGTGGAAACGGTCATGAGGCGCGGCTCCCTGCTTTCACCCGCGGGTCGAGCACGGCGTACAGCACGTCCACCAGCGCGTTGGCCACCACGAACGCGGTGACGAAGACCAGCGCGACCCCCTGCACGACGGCGAAGTCGCGGGACAGGGACGCTTTCACCAGCGTCGCGCCGAGGCCGTTCAGGCCGAACGCCTGCTCCACCACCGCCGACATGCCGAACAGCGAAGCGATCGTGATCCCGACGACGGTGGCCACCGGGATGGCGGCGTTGCGCAGGACGTGCCGGCGCACGAGGGTGGGATACGGAATACCGCGGCTGACGGCGGTCTGCACGTGCTCGCGCCCCAGCTCGGTCCGGACCGCCACGCGGGTGATGCGGGTGACGATGGCCATCGCCGAGAGCGCCATGGCGAACGCGGGCAACGTGAGGTGCTCGATGCTGCCGGCGAAGCCGCTGCCCGCGCCCACGGCGGGCAGCCAGCCGAGGCTCACGGAGAACACCGACAGCAGGACGATGGCCGCCACGAACGACGGCACCGCCGCGAAAACCGTGGTGACCAGGACGATCGAGGAGTCGAGCGGACCACGCTTGAGACCCGCCAGGACACCCGCGCCGACCCCGAAGAGCACCACCAGCAGACCGGCGTAGACCACGAGCTCGATCGTCACCCCGGCCCGTGAGGCGATCACCGAGCTCACGTCCTCGCGGTAGGTGATCGAGGTCCCGAGGTTGCCGTGCAGCACGACGTCGCTCAGCCAGCGGAAGTAACGGGTCAGGAACGGGTCATCGAGGTGGTATTGCGCGCGCAGCGCGGCGACCGCCTCCGGCGGCAGCGTCCGTGCTCCCGACAGCGCCGAAACCGGATCGCCCGGCGCCAGGTAAAGGGAACCGAAGATCACGAAACTCGAGACCAGCAGCGTCCCGAGGAGCATCATCAGCCGCCGCACGGCGAACCGCGCCGCCCCCATGGCCTTGGCGGGCCGGTCGGTGGCCGGCCGCACACTCATGCTGGTCACGACGGAACACCTCGCGGACGCCGCTGCGCCACACCGAACCACGGATCGGCGCTCTCCAGCGCGGCGCCGGCCCGGAACACCGTCTCGTCGTCGTAGGGCCGTCCAACGAGCTGTACGCCCGTGGGCACGCCGTTGCCGGCGAACCCCGAGGGCACCGCGAGGACCGGGCACCGGCCGAGGATGTTGAAGGGGACGGTCAGGATCGCGTCGATGGGATCGTCGAACACCTCGCCGCCGACCTCGATCGTGACGTCACCCGCGTAGTCCTCGTCGGCCGGCAGGCCGCGGGTGGCGACGGTCGGGCAGAGCAGCACGTCGAAGGCCCGCAGCACCTCGGCCACCGACGCATGGAGCGCGGCTTCCAGCTGGTACCCCTCCACGACGGTGCCACCCTGGCTCCGCCTCCGGGTCCGATCCACCACGGCGCTCAGGTACGGCGAGACGTCGTCAGGGTGTGCGCGGACGAGGTCTTCGAGGAAGCCGATCGTCAGTCCGTAGTGGATCGCCGAGGCCCGGTTCACCTGCTCGCGGGACAGCGACAGCGCGACCTCCTCGACCACCGCACCGGCCGAGCGCAGCACGTCGGCGACGCCCAGGGTGTTCTTCCGGATCTCAGGATCGACGGCCCAGCCGCCGAAGTCCACCGACACCGCGACCCGCAGTCCCGCGACCGGTTCCGGACGCTGCGGCAGCACGAGTTTCGGGCTCAGCGAAGTGATGTCCGAGAGATCCGGTCCCGCGATGACGTTCTGCAGGAGAACGGCGTCCTCGACCGTGCGGGCCATCGGCCCGTTGTGCAGGTAGGTGTCGTAGTTGAAGGGCGGATCGACGGGCACCCGGCCGTAGGGCGGCTTGTAGCCGACGACGCCGTTGAACGACGCGGGAATGCGGATCGAGCCGGCGATGTCCGAACCGCTGGCCAGTGTCGTGGTCCCCGCGGCGAGCGCCGCGGCCGATCCGCCGGAGGAACCACCGACGGCGAAGCGCGGATTCCACGGGTTGCGCGTCACGCCCCACAGCTTCGACCGGGTGACCCCGGCGGCCGAGAATTCCGGCGTGGTGCTGCGGGCGTGGACGATCGCACCGGCGTCGAGCATCCGCTGGGCGAAGCACGACGTGTGGTCGGCGATCTCGTCCCGGAACAGGAGTGAACCCTGCGTGCACGGCTGTCCCGAGATCGCTTCTTCCTCCTTGATCGCCAGCGGGATCCCTTCCAGCAGCCGCGGAGCGGGGCCTCGCCCGGCATAGCGTTCCTCCGCTTCACGAGCCTGCAGCAAGGCTTCCTCGAACCGCCGGTGGCACAGGGCGTTGACGGTCGGCTCGACCTGCTCGGCGCGTTCGATGACCGCGGTGAGCAGTTCCACCGGGGAGAGTTCGCGGGACCGGAACCGGCGCAGCGCTTCGGTCGCCGAAAGGTAGTGCAGATCGCTCATTTCGCCGCCCCGATGTTGATCGCCCACGGACCGCTCATGAACATGTCCGACGTCGGCGCCCCGGTGAGTTTCTTCGACAGGTACAGCACCGAATTGGGGTGGGTGATCGGGATCCACGGCAGCTGGTCGGTGATCAGCTTGTCGGCTTCGGCCGTGGTCTGCGCCCGGGTGGTGTCGTCGGCGGTCTCCCGCGCCGCGCTCAGCAGCTGCGTCACCTTGGCGTCCTGCCAGCCGGAGTAGTTCTGCGAGCCGTCCGGGAGTGTGTAGGTCGCCAGGTAGGGGCCCGGGTCGGCGTAGCTGGGGCCGTTGAGGGTGCTCATCATGTCGATCCCCTCCCGCGCCTTCGGATCGGTGAACAAGGTGCCGAAGACGTCCGGGGAGAAGGTCTTCATCTGCACGTCGAGGCCCAGTGCCTTGGCCGCGTCCGACACGACTGTGGCGAACGTGTTCAGGCTGTTCAGGGCCGGCACGGCCGCCAGCACCACGGTCTTCCCCTGCGCTCCGGCCTGCTGGACAAGCTGTTTGGCCTGGTCGAGATCGCGGCCGAGCACCGGCGCCACGGCCGAGGTCGACGCGAACACCGGCTTGGCGTAGGCCCAGGTGCCGGGATTGGTGGAGGTGCGGGGCAGCGAGACCTGGCCGTGGTACACGGAATTGCTGTAGGCCTGGCGGTCGATGGCGAGAGACAGCGCCCGGCGCACCCGGACATCGCCCAGCGGCCCCTGCAGATTGGTCACGACGAGCGCGTCGGTCGTCAAGGACGGGCCGGGCACCACGTTCACCGAGCCGCCCTGCTTCAGCTGCTGGTAGGCCGGAAGGGTCGGGTTGTAGTACCCCTGGATGTCGCCGGTGGTCAGCGCGGCGACCGCGGCGGCGGGCTCCACGGCCTTGAAGGTGATCTGCGCGGCTTTGGCGTGCTCACCGGTGTTCCAGTGCGACGGGTTGCGCTCGATGACGACATCGCCACCGCCGTTCCAGGACTTCACCTTGAACGGACCCGTGCACATCGCGCCGCCGGAGGGCGTGCCGTAATTGTCGCCCGCACGCTCGGCATAGGCCTTCTCGATGATCGATCCGGCCATGGTGGACAGCTGGCCGCGCAGCCAGTAGTCCGGCTGCGCCAGGTGGATCGTGACCTCCGAGGCGCCGGTGGCCTCGATCGACTTGACCCGGTCGAAGACGGACGAGTAGAAGCCGCCTGCCTTCGGGTCACGGGCGCGCTCGAGGCTGAAGACGACATCGGCCGGGGTGAGCGGCGTCCCGTCCCAGAAGCGCACGTCGGACCGGAGGGTGAGGACGAGAGTGGTCGGGTTGGCGTAGTCGGCGGACTTGGCCAGTCCGGGAGCGATGGTGAGATCCGGTTGCTCGCGCAGCAGGCTTTCGCACAGCGAGTCGACGACGGCGTTCTCGGGCATGTCGAACGCCTTGATCGGATCCAGGGAGTTCGTCGCACGGTACAGGGCCCAGGTGATCGGTCCGGTGTCACCGGCCGGGTCGGGCGTGGTCGCCGACAGCGTTTCCGCCTGGTTGGCGGCCTGGGTGGGTGCCGGGGCTCCGCAGCCTGCCGATACCAGTGCCAGCAGCGCCGCGGCGCTCAGCACCATTCTCTTGTCTCGCACAGACTCGCTCCCTTCTGAGCGTCCTGCTAGGTAACGGACTTTCCCCCGGCCATGCGCTCGACGGCGTCCAGCACCATCTCGATCGCCATCTCGAAAATCGTTTCGTCGTCGGGAAGCAGCCGCGGGGCCGCGGCGACGACGTTCGGGAACCGGTCCGGGTGCAGCGCGCCCAGCGCACGCCGCTCCGCGTCCCGGTCGAGGGTCCGCCCCTCCTGTTCCGCGCACCGCACGAGCGAGGCGTACAGGCCGAACCCGACGACGTAGTTCTCGGTGATCTGGTAGACCGCCGCCGCTTGCTCCAGCGTCAGGCCGACCTCCTGCAACGTCTCCAGCGCCCGCTCCATCTGCGCGGCGAGGGTCTCGGAAGTGCTCGGCCGCAGCGCGATCAGCTGCGCCAGGTCCGGGTGCACGTCGAACCGGCCCATCGCGTGCCGCAACTGGCTCTTGAGCGTCTCCCGCCAGTTTGCGCCCGGTACGGGTTCCGCTCGCCGTTCCAGCAGCCGGTCGGCGACCTGGTCCAGCAGTTCCTCCTTGTCCCGGAAGTGGCGGTAGACCGCGGTGTGGTTCATCCCGAGCTCGGTGCCCAGCCGGCGCATCGTCAGTCCCGCCGTGCCCTCGGTCGCCGCGATCCGCTCCGCGACGTCGAGGATCCGGTCGCGGTCCAGCCGGCCTGTTCCGCGCGCACCCTGTCCTGCCGCCCCCTGTGCTGTGGTCATAATCAGCAACGTAAGTGGTGTCACCTGCGGTGTCAACACTGTTCTCACGAGGCATCCGCGTGATTACAGATCCAGGACGAGCCGGCCAGCGGCGGCACGGCTGACGCAGATCATCATGGTTTCGCCCGTGGCTCGTTCGGCGTCGGTGAGGATGCTGTCGCGGTGGTCGACGTCGCCCTCGATGACCCGCGTCTCGCAGGTCCCGCACACCCCTTCCCGGCACGACGACGGCGGACCTGCGCCGGCGGCCTCGACCGCGTCGAGGATCGACTGGCCGTCGGCCACCTGGAGAGTCAGCCCCGCACGCTTGAGCCGCACGTCGAAGCCGGAGCCGGAGCGCGCCGCTTCGGCCGGAACCTGCGGGACGAACCGTTCGACGAACAGGCGCCGGATACACCGCTCGGAGACCGCGTCGAGCAGTGCGGGCGGCCCGCAGCAGTACACCACCGCATCCTCGGGCGCGCGGTCCAGAACGGCGTCGAGATCGAACCGCTCGAGCGTCGACGACACCCGGTGCCCGTAACGGGCCAGCTCCTCGGTGAATGCGCGCCGGCGTCCCGCGTAGTGCAGCCGCCAATCCGCGTCCGAGCTGGCCACCTGACGCACCATCGGCAGGATCGGCGTGATGCCGATTCCGCCCGCGATGAACACGTACGCCGGCGCGTCCACCAGAGGGAAGTGGTTGCGTGGGCCGCGAACCGTGAGCAATGCACCGGGGCGCAGCCGATCGTGCACCCAGGCGGACCCGGCCTTCTCTCGCAATACCGCCACACGCCAGGTGGGCGATTCCGGTTCACCGCAGAGGGAATACTGGCGAACGCGGTCCTCCGGCAGCACCAGGTCGATGTGCGCGCCGGGCTCCCAGGTGGGCAGCGGCTCGCCATCCGCGGCCGCCAGTTCCAGGGAGATGACGTCGTCGGCCTCCCAGCGGAGGGCGCGCACCCGGATCCGGTGTTCCATCACGGGGCCTCGACGTAGCTACCGCCGTGAACGCGCACCAGGGCGGCGTCCTCGTCGAACGCCACGCCGGGCGGATCCTGCCCGTCCGCGACCGCGGCGGCCACCCGCGCCATCATCCGGCGCAGCATGGTGACGCCTTGGTCGGTCGTCGTCAGGTGGTCGTCCGTGTGCAGGCTCATCGGGCCCTGGCTCCGCTGGGCCTCGTAGTCCCCCGGCATGCGCTGGTGTTCTTCGGGGGTGAGTTCGGCCCAGCGCTTGCCCTCGAACTCGGTGCGCATCGCGGCGAGCCGGTCCGGGTCGGCCGACTTGAACAGCGTGAAGATCTTGAACTTCTCGTCGTCGGCGGGCACCACCAGCCGAGGACGTTGCACGCGCCGAGGCTGAGCCGGGGGTCCGGAACGACCCGCAGGTTCGGGAACACGGCTTCGGTGACCCGGCGCAGCGTGCGGCCGTCGGGCAGCTCGCGCGTCGACTCCGCCCGGACCCCGTAGTCGCGGTAGGAGAACGCGACTTCGGGCATGATCGCCATCTCGGGCACGAACTGGTTGCCGCTGAACCGCGCGTGCAGAATGGGAACGTGAAAGGGGTCCATCACGTTTTCCCAGTGGGACAGCCAATTGAAGTCCAGCTCCGCGGGACCACCGCCGGAAAACCCGGAGTCGTCGGCGTGCACGGCCTCGCCCGGCCCGACCTCTTCGAGCACGTCGTAACGCGGTAGCACCGGCTTGCGCTCCGGCGGTCCCAGGTACGCCCACACGAGCCCGTAGCGCTCAGCGACCGGATACCACGGCTGGCGCACGCGATCACGGTGCAGCCCCAGCTGGGGTTCGCACGGCTGTTCCAGGCACCGGCCCTCGACGTCGAAAACCCAGCCGTGGTAACAGCAGCGGATGCCGTCGTTCTCGACACCGCCGTAGAACAGCGACGCACCGCGGTGACAGCACCGCGGGTACAACAGGCCCGGGCGGCCGGAGCCGTCGCGGAACAGCACCAGGTCCTCGCCGAGCACCCGGACGAGCTGCGGTCGTTGCGTGACACCGGTCGTCAGGGCAACCGGCTGCCAGTACCGCCGCAGCACTTCCCCCATCGGCGTTTTCGGACCGACGCGGGCGATCTGTTCCAGCGGCTTGCCGGGGACGAATCCGTAAGCAGTGCCGGTGTCGACCGCGATCTGCTGATCTTGAGACATGCTGTCGTTCCCGTTCATCGTCGAATGAGTGGAGGTCGCAGGGATCTCGGGTCACCGGGCCAGCGGTATCCGATCCAGGTCGGCACCCACGATCAGCCTGCCGTCGAAGTACTCGGCCGCCGCGTGCCACCGGGGCCGGTCGGGCTCGCCGGGCACGAGGTGGTTCAGCACCAGCGTGGCGACTCCGGCCTTCTGGGCGATGCGGCCGACGTCGGGAATCGAGGTGTGCGCGCTGGTGTGGTGCGCGATCGTGGCCCGCGCCTGGGGTGTGTCGCCGCCGCCGAGCACCTGCCGCACCCACAGCTCGTCGATGACCTCGTGGACCAGCACGTCGGCGCCGGTCGCGAGGGTGACGATGTTGTCGCAGACGCCGGTGTCACCGGAGAAGACGACCGATCCGCCGGCGGTGTCGAAGCGGAACGCGTACGCCGGGGCCATCGGTGCGTGCCGCACCAGGATCGCCGACACCTCGACCCGTTCGTCGTGGTAGACGCGGAACGGGTCCATCGGCGGCGCGGGCGCGGTCTCCGGATCGAACGGCACCCCGGCGGGAAGCGCAATGTCGTGTGCCGCCAGCAGCAGGTCGGGATGGCCGCAGCCGTTGTCCCGCATCCGGTCGTTGATGTCCGTGGCGAACGCCTGGTACAGGTGGCGCACCGTCGCGGCGAACCCGGGCACCGGATCGTCCGGGCACACGACGTCCTGCCCGTCGAGGCCGGCGGACGGCGGCGCCACCGCACCCCGGGACCCGGGCCCGTACAGCCGCACCGGCCCGGAAGCCGCACCGAGGTCTTCGACCAGGCCGTACAGCACCAGGTTCGCCAGGTCGGCGACGTGATCGGAATGCAGGTGCGTGACGAAACCCGCCCGCAGACGCCCCAGCTCCAGCCCCGCGAGCGTCAGCTGGCGGCACGCGCCATACCCGAAATCCACCAGGTACAGCGCATCGCCGACGACCACCGCCGAAGCGATCCCGGCCCGGCTCGCCTGCAGGCGGGGACCTCCCGCGGTGCCGAGCAGGACGATCTCGGTCTGCCTCATCGCAAGCGGCCCTTCGCGGTGTCGGCGCCGACCGTGCCCGGGACGTGAGCGCGGTCGCGCATTCTGGCGGCGAGCTCACCGGGATCCACCTGATCGAGCCCGCAGTGCGGATCGACGCACACGACGAGCCCGTCGTCCGAGCTGTCGTCGTCGACCCCGTCGTGGATCAACCCCCAGGGCCGGTCACCGGCATACGCGGCCACCGCGCGCGCCTTGCCGAACTGCACGGGCAGGAATCGCCACGGTTCGTCCGGCAGATCAAGTGCTTCCCGCAAAGCCGTGTGGGCATTGTGCCCCCACGCGCTCACCCAGACGATCTCGAACTCGCCGGCGAGCCGTCGGACGGTCGCCGACGCGGAGACCGGAACCCGGATGGTCCGGCTCCACCGGCCCCACGCACTGACCCGGTGCTCGGTCGCAGGCGCGGTGACCGGCTCGGCCAGCGCCAGGACGCCGTCGACGTCCAGCCCCAGCACCGGGCGTTCTTCCACACCTGTTCCCGTCCCGTTCATGGAGACAGTGAAACAGCGCGAACCAGTGGTGTCAACACTGTTCCCAGTTCTTGACCAGCGGGTTCGGGTTCGGGCCCCTGATGGCTCTGGCGTCCGCACCTTTCGAGCAGCCGGAATATCGAGGATGCCGTCGGCGCGTGGAGTAGGACATCTCGACAAAGGCGTCGCAGTCGGCGCAGGGGTTCCGGCAAAGTGGTGCGACCGGCTGGTCGGCAGAGCGGCGCCTACTTTGCCGGGCCTGGTTGGCACGGGTGGATTCAGCGGCGCCGGACCAGCGCGTCCAGTGCCGCAACACCCCGGCCGCGCGCGCCGACCAGCAGCGGGTTCACCTCCGCCTCGACCACGTCCGGCTCACGGACCGCCAGCTCGGACATCGCGACGATCGCCTGCGCCAAGGCCTCGACGTCACCCTCCGGGGCGCCGCGATACCCGAACACCGGGGTGAGGCCCTTCACCTCGCGGATCATCTCGTGTGCCGTCTCCGCGGTGACCGGCGCGATCCGGACCGCGCTGTCGGCGAACAGCTCGGCCATGATCCCGCCGGTGGACAGCACCACCAGCGGCCCGA
>NZ_JBSGJD010000199.1:0-19055 GCF_053605405.1 Amycolatopsis sp. NPDC003861 | reverse complement strand
GTCGTGACCCGGCCGCCCGGCCCGGGGCCCGGTCACCGCGAGTCGGCGATCGGGCTGCGCGTGGCGACCAGCGGAATCAGGCCGAGCGCGATCATCCCGACGCCCAGGCCGAAGTGCAGCCAGTTGTCGGCGGTGTTCACCGGCACGAAGCCGGCCGCGCTGCCGTGGTCGATCACCAGGCCGTAGAGCCACAGCACCAGGTAGATCACCCTGCCGCCGACGAGGAACGCCCGGGCCCCGCTCGCGGTCCGCGCCAGGGCGAGCCCGCGGTCTCCATCGATGCCATGGTCGCTTCCTCCGATTCGGTGACGGGCCCCTCGGCCGGGGGACCCGCCGGGCGGCATGCCCGGCGCCGCGGCGGGCAACCGCGTTTCGCCGCCTGGGCTGCCGGGTATGCCCCGGTTTCGCCCGATCGGAGGAAGCGATGAGCACTCCCGAAATCGACCCGGTGACCGCCGAGAGCATGGAAGACGACGCGGACATCGCCGGTGAGCACACCGAGCCGACGTTCCGCGACCAGGAGCCCCGCGCGAACGATAGCGACGAAGAGGACCCCGACCGCGGGGGCATGCCCGGGAAGTGAGGTCAGGAGCGGGCGCGCGGGTAGGTCCGGCGCTCGCCGATCCGGCCGTCCATCGTGTGGACGAAGTGGGCTGTGCCGCGTTTGATCGCGAGCTTGCGAACGTCGCCGTCGGCCGGTTCGAGGGCGGGCGCGGCTTCGGTTTCGCCCGCGCCATCGAGGCTGTCGGAGAGGTGACGGTCAGTTCGCCGTAGGCGCTTTTCGGGCTTGGCTTCGAGCTGCAGCAGCTTCGTGTGACGGAACACATCGTCTCCCTGCCGAGCCCGCGGAGTTCCCCGATCGGCCGCGCCGACCGGCGAATCGCGGGGTTTGACGGGTTCCGGACGGGTTATTCGAACGGGTGATCGTCGTGGAGGAGGTGGTCACCAGTGCTCGCCCGGCACAACGCGGTGTGGCTGGTACCCCGGTATGGCGCACCGGCGAAGGCATCGGTCGTCGGCGTGCTCGACCGCGCGACGTACCCGCAGCTCCGTGATCGGCTGCTCGAGTTCGCGGCGGACGCCGAAGATGGCGTGCTGATCGACGTCGAACGCCTGGAACTGCGCGACCGGACGTTGACCAGGGTGTTCGCCCTGGTCGCGCTGCGCGTCGGCGACTGGCCGGCGATCCCGTTCGCCCTGGTGACGGGGCGCCCGGAACAGCGGGCGGCGCTCACGGGCTGCGGCGTGCCAGTGTACCCGGACGCCGCCGCCGCGGAGGCGGCGCTGATCAGCCCGGCCCGGCGCCGGGCGGGCCGGCTGCTGGACCGCTCGCCGCGCACGTCGGCGCGCGCACGCGGGTTCGTCCGCGGGGTCTGCGCGGAGTGGATGGTGCCGGAGCTGGCCGAGGACGCCGAGCTGATCGCGACCGAGCTGGTCGAGAACACGTTGCGCCACACGGATTCGGCGCCCCGGCTGCGGCTCGAGCTGCGCCGGGGGACGCTGTCGGTGGAGGTCTCGGACGGAAGCCGGCGCCCGGCGGTCCTGCGGGAAGGGCTGGACCTGGCGGCCGCGGGGCTGGGCCTGCGGATGATCACCAAGGTCGCGAAGCGGTGGGGGAGCAGCCGGTCGCGATCCGGTGGGAAGACGGTGTGGGCGCTGCTGGCCCGCTGAAGCCGGAACGGCCGCTGCCGGGGGCGAACACCCCGGCAGCGGCCGTCGCTCGCGAAGCGTCAGGAACCGGGGCCGGAGTAGATCTCCGCGGCCGGCGGCTCGGAGACCGTGGTCGGCTTGTTCCAGTCGCTGAACTCCATGGCGCCGTTCTTCGGGTCCGACATGCGCAGCAGGTAGTGCGGTGCCGTCGCCGCGACCGTGGCCGTCCCGTCCGAGCTGGTGAAGGTCAGCGCCGGCGCGCCGGCGAGAGTGGTCTGCTCGCCCGGCTTGAACGTCGTCTTCTCCAGCTCGCCCAGCGTGCCCTGGGTGAACGACTTGTAGTCGAGGAACGTTTTGAACGCCTCGCCGATGCCCTGGCCGATCTTGGCCGTCGAGGACACCCATTTGCCGGTCAACTGCTTGGCCGCCGCGGCGGGCGCACCGGCCTGCTTCACCAGGGACTCGGTGAACTTGAAGTAGTACTTGTCGCCGATCCGCAGCACCGGGATCTCGAGCCCGTCCTTCACGACCGTGCCGCTCGCGCTGTCCGGGTTGAGCTGCAGGTCCAGGTTGAGCGCGCTGCCTTCCTGGGTCATCGTGCCCTTGACGTGCACGGCGGAGGCCTGCTTGGCGGCGTCGGAGATCGCCGCGCCCACCTCGGCGGCGTCGAGGGCCGGAGCCGCCGGAGCGGAGGAGGCCGGGGACGTCGTCGCGGCGGCCGCGGCCGGGGCGGGCGTGTCCTGGCTGCCGGAGCAGCCGGCGAGGGCGAGGGATCCGGCCGCGACGAGCGCGACCAGGCGGAGGCGAGACATGCGGAGTCCGTTCGTGAAGGCCGGGGCGTCCCCGGACACGAACGGGCTATCGTCCGAACGGGTGATCCGTTACAGCCCGTGTGACGGAGGTCATCGGGTGGTGCCGCGGCGCCGGAAGTCGCGCTCGGTCTCGACCTCGCCCTCCGGCGTGTGGACGAAGTGCCCGACCCGGCGCTTCCGCGCGATCTGCCGCCCCGCCAGCACCGCGTCGACGCGGCGGGGGGAGGTGTTGGACGCCCGGCGGCCGCCTTCGACGCGGTTCTTCCACAGCCCGTCTTCGTAGTAGGTGTGTACGTCACCCTCCGCCACGGCGCCCGCCTCCGATCGTGAGACCTCGAAGGGGGCGGATGCCCGGGGACGTAGCGGACAAACGTTATCCGGCGTTCAAGCCAGCCCGAGTACGCCGATGGCGTTGTCCTTGAGGATCAGCGGGCGCACCTCGTCCTTGATCTCCAGCTCGGCGAAATCGGCGAGCCAGCGGTCCGGGGTGATCACCGGGAAGTCCGACCCGAACAGGACTTTCCGCTTCAGCAGCGTGTTCGCCGCGCGCACCAGCTGCGGCGGGAAGTACTTCGGCGACCAGCCCGACAGGTCGATGAACACGTTCGCCTTGTGCGTCGCGACCGAGATCGCCTCGTCCTGCCACGGCACCGACGGGTGCGCCAGGATCACCGTGAGGTCCGGGAAATCGGCGGCGACGTCGTCGAGCAGCATCGGGTTCGAGTAGCGCAGCTTGATGCCGTGCCCGCCCGGCAGCCCGGCGCCGATGCCGGTCTGCCCGGTGTGGAACAGCGCCGGGACGCCCAGCTCCGCGATCGCTTCGTAGAGCGGGTAGTACCGGACGTCGTTGGGCTCGAACGCCTGCAGGCTCGGGTGGAACTTGAACCCGCGCACCCCGTGCTCGCCCACCAGCCGCCGCGCGCGGAGCACGGCCGCCTTGCCGCCGTGCGGGTCGACCGAGCCGAACGGGATGAGCACGTCGGCGTGCTCGGCCGCGGCGTCGGCGATCTCCTCGCTCGACAGTGCCGGGTGCCCGGTCGCCGCCGGCGCCTCGACGGTGAACACGACGGCGGCCATGTTCCGGGCGCGGTAGTGCTCGGCGATCGCGGCCACCGTCGGCGTGCGGTCCTGGCCGGCGCGGAAGTACTTCTCGGACGCGTCCAGCAGTTCCTGGTCGAGGGCGAAGCAGCCGTGGCCGTCCTGCTCGACGTGGGTGTGGACGTCGATGGCGGTCAGGGAGGAAAGATCCACGAAGAGCTCCAGGTCAGGGCAGGTCGGGCTGCGCGGCCTTGGCGGCCAGCAGGTGGTCGAGGACGGCGTCGCGGGCGGCGACGAGCCGGTCGTGGTCGGTGCCGGCCAGTTCCGCGTCGACGCCGGCGACGAGGGTCTCGGCGAGCTCCGGGGTCAGGTGGACGCGGCCGAGGTCGCGCCACCACTCTTCGGTGGGCGGGCCGAGGTGGCGCAGGACGTGCGCGAGCCCGCCCGCGCCGCCGGAGAGGTGCTGGTTGACGAACGGGCCGAGCACGGCCCAGCGCAGGCCGGGCCCGTAGGCGATGGCGGCGTCGATGTCGGCGACGGTCGCGACCCCGCGTTCGACGAGGGAGTACGCCTCCTGCCACAGCGCGGCCTGCAGCCGGTTCGCGACGTGACCGGGCACCTCCCGCGCGAGCCGGATCGGCCGCTTCCCGACCGAGGTGTAGAACGCCATGGCCCGGTCGACGACCTCGGGCGCGGTCTCGCGGCCCGGCACGACCTCGACGAGCGGGATCAGGTGCGGCGGGTTGAACGGGTGCCCGACGACCACCCGCTCGGGGTGCTTCGGGCAGCCCCGCGCGATGACGCTCGGCAGCAGCCCGGACGAGCTGCTCGCCAGGATCACGTCCGGCCGCGCGGCTTCGTCGAGGACCGCGAACACCGCGTGCTTGACGTCTTCGCGTTCCGGCCCGTTCTCCTGGACGAAATCGGCTTCCGCCGCGGCGGCGCCGGCGTCGGCGACGAACCGGAGCCGATCCGTCGGCGTGCCCTCGAGCGCACTCCGCAGCCGCTCCTCGGCGCCGGGCGCCGGATCGGTGGCGACGACGTCGAAGCCGTGGTCCAGGAAGAGAGCGGCCCAGCTCGCGCCGATCACGCCGGTGCCGACGACCGCGACGGTGCTCATGCCGGCGCCCCGAAGTGGTCCAGCGCGGTCGGATCGGCCAGCACGTCCCGGCCGACGACCTCGTCGATCGCGGCGCCGAGCAGGAGTTTCTTCACCGGCAGCTCCAGTTTCTTCCCGGTGCGGTTGCGGGGGATCGACGGCACGGCGGTGATCGCGTCCGGCACGTGCCGCGGGGAGAGCGCGCCGCGCAACGCCGAGGTGATCCGGCCGCGCAGGGCGTCGTCGAGTTCGGCGCCGGACCGCAGCGCCACGAACAGCCGGAGGTCGCCGTTGCCGCCGGCGGGATCTTCCAGGTGCACGACGAGGGAGTCGTCGATCTCCGGGAGTTCCTCCACGACGGCGTAGAACTCCGCGGTGCCCAGCCGGACGCCGCCGCGGTTGAGGGTGGCGTCCGAGCGACCGGCGATCACGCAGCTGCCCTCGGGGGTGAACCGGATCCAGTCACCGTGCCGCCAGATCCCGGGGTAGGTCGAGAAGTACGTCTCGCGGTAGCGCTCGCCGGAGTCGTCGCCCCAGAACCCGACCGGCATCGACGGCATCGGCGCGGTGATCACCAGCTCGCCGAGTTCCCCGACCACCGCGGTGCCGTGCTCGTCGAACGCCTGCGCGTCGACCCCGAGGCAGGGGCCGGAGATCTCGCCGGCCACGACCGGCTGCAGCGGGCTGCCCTGGACGATGCCGCTGCAGACGTCGGTGCCGCCGCTGCCGACGTTGAGCAGGACGCCCGGGAACTTCTCGTGCACCCAATGGAAGCCCTCGGCGGGCAACGGGCTGCCCGCCGCGCCGAGCTGCCGCAGCGCGGACAGGTCGTGCTCGGCGGCCGGGTCGAGGCCCGCTTTCCGGCACGCCATCAGAAATCCCGGGCTCGCGCCCATCAGTGTCGCCCGGGTTTCCGCGGCCAGCCGCCACTGCCAGGCCAGGTCCGGGTGCAGCGGGTTGCCGTCGACCAGCACGATCGACGCACCGGTGAGCAGCCCCGACACCAGGGCGTTCCACATCATCCAGGCGGTGGTGGAGAACCACAGGATCCGGTCGCCCGGGCGCAGGTCCCAGCTGAGGCCGTGGTTCTTGAGGTGCTCCAGCAGGATGCCGCCGTGGCCGTGCACGATCGCCTTCGGCTTGCCGGTGGTGCCGGAGGAGAACAGCACGCACAGCGGGTGCGCGAAGGCGACCGGCTCGAACCCGGGCGCACTCTCGGTGAGCAGGTCGGCCCAGGCGAGGGTGCCGGGCAGGTCGTGCTCGCCGTAGGGCACGTGCACGACGTGCTCGGCGGTCGGCAGGCCCGCGCGGATCTCGGCCACCTCGGCGCGGCGGTCGACGTCCTTGGCGCCGTAGCGGTAGCCGGACACCGTCAGCAGCACCCGCGGCTCGATCTGGCCGAACCGGTCGACGACCGACCGGGCGCCGAACTCGGGAGCGCAGGAGGCCCAGACCGCGCCCAGGCTCGCGACGGCGAGGTAGGCGACCACGGCTTCCGGGATGTTCGGCAGGTACGCCACCACGCGGTCGCCGCGGCCCACGCCGAGCCGGGCGAGCCCCGCGCGGGCGCGGGCGACCTGGTCGCGCAGCTGGTCCCAGGTGAGCTCGGTGCGGTCCCGTGTCTGCGAGTAGGCGATGACGGCGGCCGCGTCGCCGGGCCCGTGGCCGAGGGCGTGTTCGGCGTAGTTCAGGGTCGCGCCGGGGAACCACGCCGTGCCGGGCATGGTCCGGTCGGGCACCACCGCGGTGGCCGGCGAGGGGAAGCGGACGCCGAAGAAGTCCTTGATCGAGGACCAGAAGCCGTCGAGGTCGGTCACCGACCACCGGTGCAGGGCCGGATAGCCGTCGAAGAACTGCCCGCGGGACTCCAGCCACCGCAGGTACCGGCCGATCTCGGTGGTTTCGCGGACGTCGGGGGCGACCGGGCGCAGGATCATCGGCCGACCTTCCCGGCGCGCTTGTCGAGGAACGCCTGCATGCGCTCCTTCGCCTCGGCGCTGCCACCGGCGATCGCGGACATCAGGGCCTCCATCAGGTAGCCCTCGGCCGGGTTCGCCTCGGCGATGCGGGGGAGGGCTTGCAGCACGGCGAAGTTCGTGATCGGCGAGTTGCCCGCGATCTTGCGAGCCAGGCCGAGCGCGTGCTCCAGGCCGTTTTCGACGCGGTAGTGCGACAACCCGGCGGCGTGGCCCTCGTCGGCGTCGAGCACGCGGCCGGTGAGCATCATGTCGGCCATCCGGTGCGCGCCGATCAGCCGCGGCACCCGCACCGACGCCCCGCCGCCGACGAACAGCCCGCGCTGCCCTTCCGGCAGCGCGTAGAACGCCGAGGGCTCGGCGACGCGGATGTGCGCGGCGGCCGCCAGTTCCAGCCCGCCGCCGACGACCGCGCCCTTGAGCACGGCGACCACCGGGACCCGCCCGCGTTCGAGCCGCTCGAAGGCGCGGTGCCACATCATCGAGTGCTCCAGACCCTCGAACGCGTCCCGCTCGGTGAGCTCGGACAGGTCCAGCCCGGCGGAGAAGTGGTCGCCGACGGCGTCGAGCACGACCGCCTTGATCCCCGGCGGCGGGGAACCGAAGAACGTCTCGAGGCCGAGCACGGTCGTGTCGTCGAGGGCGTTGCGCTTCTCGGGACGGGCCAGCCACAGCACGGCGATGTCGTCTCGCAGCTCCAGGCGCAGCGAAGGGGGCAGGAGGGGGGTGGTCATGCGGTTCCGTTCGTGAAGGTTTCGGCGGCCAGCGTGCGCAGTTCGACGCGGCGGATCTTGCCGGTGGCGTTGCGGGGGAGCGTGTCGGTGAACTGCACGTGCTTGGGGACCTTGTAGCGCGCCAGGTGCTGTTCGAGGTGGGCGCGGAACCGCGGCTCGTCCAGCTCGGCGCCGGGCCGGACCACGACGAAGGCCGCACCGGCCTCGCCCCAGCGCTCGTCGGGCACCCCGACCACGGCACAGGCGTCGACCGCCTCGAGCCGGGCGGCGACCGCTTCGATTTCGGCCGGGTACACGTTTTCCCCGCCGGAGATGATCATGTCCTTGACCCGGTCGACGACGTGCGCCCAGCCGTCGTCGTCGACGCGGACGACGTCCCCGGTGCGGAACCAGCCGTCCTCGACGAAGCTCGCCTCCGACTCCTCGGGCCGGTTCCAGTAGCCGCCGAAGACGTGCGGGCCGCGCACGAGCAGCTCGGCCGGGTTCTCGTCGAGCGGCTGCGGCGTGAGATCGGGGCCGAGGGCGGCCACGTCGGTGAAGAAGTGCGGCACCCCGGCGGCGACCGGGTGGTCGAGCGTGCCCTCGTGGGTGGCCATCGAGACGCCCGGCGCGGCCTCGGTCATGCCGTAGCCCTGCAGGAGTTTGACACCGCGGTCGAGCCACGCGCGGGCGACGCGCTCGGCCACCGGCGACCCGCCGTAGAGCACACAGGTCAGCGAGCTCAGGTCGGTGCGGTCCCAGTCGTCGTGCCGGCACATCATCTCCAGCATCGTCGGGACCGCGGAGAAGCTGGTGATCCCGGCCGCGCCGATCCGGGCGAGGATGGTGCCCGGATCGAACCTGGCCACCGGCTCCACACTGCCACCTTTGAACAGGGTCGGCAGGGTGATCTGGCCGAGCCCGACGCAGTGGAACAGCGGCGCGATGCACAGCGCCTTGTCGGTGCCCAGGACGTCGAGGTGCGCGAGCTGGTTGACGGTGTTCCAGGTGAGGTTGCCGTGGGTGAGGACCGCCGCCTTCGGCCGCCCGGTGGTGCCGGAGGTGTAGAGCAGCAGGCACGGGTCTTCGAGCCGCACCTCGGTGTCCGGCGCCGGGCCGGCCTCGGCGATCTCCGCCTCGAAGTCCCCTTCGGTCGCGATGACCGCGCCGTCCGGGAGCCCGCCGGCCGCCGCTACGAGGCCGGCGGTGTCCGGGCTGTGCACGAGGACCGAGGCGCCGCTGTCGTCGAGCATGTACCGGATCTCGGCCGGGGCGAGCCGGTAGTTGAGCGGGACGAAGATCGCGCCGCAGCGGGCGGTGGCGAACAGCGTCTCGAACACCGTGATGGCGTTGACGCCGAGGTAGGCCACGCGGTCGCCCGGCCGCACGCCGCGCCGGATCAGCGCGCCGGAGAGGCGGTGCACCCTCTCGGCGAGCCCGGCGTAGGTCAGCGACCGGCCGGCCTCCACCAGCGCGGTGCGGTCCGGGTTGATCCGCGCCCGCCGCGCGGGCCAGCTGCCCAGGCCGAAATCGGGGCGGTTCACGGCTGCCTCCTTCACCACCGCAGGACCGGCTTGATCGTCGTGCCCGCGAGCATGTCGTCCACTGCCCGTTGAATCTGCCCGAACTCGTAGTGCGTGACCAGCTTTTCGACCGGGAACCGACCGGCGGCGACGAGCTCGGCCAGGGTCGGCACCAGTGCCTGGGTCTCCGCCCAGCGGCCGCCGACGAACAGCCGGCCCGGGGCCACGTCCGGGCGGGGCCGGGTGCCCGGCCGCTCCTCCACTGCGGTCATCGTCCGACTCCTCACCGAGCGGCCTCTATATCAGGAACCCTGAGATTGAATCCAGAATGCGGCGCGGAGGCCGTTCGTGTCAAGGGGCCGGGTGCCGGGCCGACCGGGGGGTGATTTCTCGACGTCCGCCGGCCGAATCCGGTGTGGACGGACGGCTTTCGGCGAGCCCGGTCGGTCGTCAGCGCGCACTTTCACCCGGATGGGTGGTTTGAGTTGCGCGCGTGCGGGCCGCGTGCGGAGGTGCCGGGTTCGGCCGTTGGCGGGGTTGCGCCGTTCGGATCAAGGACTAGGCTGCGAAGTGCGGTTCAGCAACAGCTTCCGTCCCCCGTGTGCCAGCGACCGAGCGGGTCCGATGCGGCCCGTCCGTCACGTCATCTGCGAATGAGGCGTGGAATGTTAGTCGTCCAGCCCCCAGCGACGGCGATCCCCGTAGCGCCGTCGAAGCGCGAACAGTTCGACATCCAGGTCATCCGCCCGTACTTCGGCGCGGTCATGGTCCGCATCCGCGGCGCCCTCGACGCCGACAGCGCGCCCCAGGTGCGCTCGGCGCTCGGCACGTGGGCGCACCGCCGGTTCCCGGTTCTGGTGCTGGACCTGTCCGAGGTCGACTTCCTCGACGGAGCGGGCCTCGCGGCCCTGGGCGGCATCCAGGCCCGGGTGGCCCGCGAGAACGCGACCCTGCGCATCGTCACCGGCGACAACCGGGTGGTGCGCCGGGCGCTGTCGGCCAGCGGGCTCGACCACGCGCTCAACGTCAGCCGCCTGCCCTCCGGGTGGGAACGCGCAACGGAGATCCACAGCCAGAGCTGATCCTCGTCCGGGGCCGGCGGTCGGTACCCAGGCCGGGCCGGCGCCGGGTACGCGGCGCTGCGCCGGGGGGCGAGCGGCGTGCGAACGCCCCTAGAGCCGATCGAGTTCGGCGAACGGCCGCCGCACGAGGATCTCCGGGCCCGACGTGTCCACGTCCTCCCAGGCCACGTACCGGCTGTGGCGGTGCAGCCAGCGGATCAGCGCCACCAGCGGGGCCGGCCCGCGCTGGTCGTGGCGCTGGTACCCGAACAGCCGGATGCGCGTGCGCCCGACGATCACCCCGCGCACCACCAGTTCCGGCACGCCGTCCGCGCGCGGTGCCGCCTCCGCGCGGATCTCGCGGATCGCTCCGAGGTCGCGGCCGGTCGCGTCGCGGGCCGGGCGGCCGATCAGGTCACCGGCTCGCACGGCCCGCTCCCGGGATGCGGCCGATGACGCGGCGGCGCAGCCAGTCCTCCGACGGGCTGTCCGTGGCGTGGGCGATCGCCGTCGTCACGACGATCGTCGGCTCGATGCGGCGGACGGCGTTCAGCGGGATGCGCTGGGGCGCCTGGGCGCGGAAGCCGCGGCCGATGTGGTGCAGGAGCTTGCCGATCGGGCCGCCCAGGCGGTCGGCCAGTGCCTCCGGGCCGACCAGCAGCGCGTCGACCACGTACGTCCCGCCTTCGGCGCGCAGCTCGAGGTCGTCCACCTTGCCGACCACCGTGCCGTCCTCGCCGATGATCTGCCGGTCGAGCAGCGCGTCGCCGAGGTCGATGGGGCCGAGGTCGGGGTTCACTGGCCTGCTCCGGTGAAGATCATCAGGGGGATCGCCGCCAGCGCCGCGACGGCGATGACGGCGAGCACGACGACGCCGACGGTGTTGCTGAAGTGGCCGTTGGCGTGCTTGCCGAGGTACTCGCGGTCGTTGGCGACGATGAGCACCGGCAGGTAGGTCAGCGGCAGCGCCACCGCCGAGAAGATCAGCGAGATCTCGGTCAGGCCGACCGGATCGAGCCCCGTCTGCACGACCAGCACCGCGATCAGCAGGCCGGCGCCGACGGTCAGGTGGAACCGGGCGGCGTTGCGCGGCGCGCGGCGCTTGCCCCAGTCCCAGCCGAAGTACTGCGCCAGCATGTAGCCCGACGACAGCCCGGTCTCCAGCGCCGCGCCGAAGGTGGCGGCGAAGATGCCGATCAGCACGATCACCAGGCCCGCCGTCCCCAGCGCGAGCGTCACCGGCAGCACGATCTGGCTGACCTGGGCGACGTCGACCCCGGCCGGGAAGAGCACGATCGCGGAGCACGCCATCACGGCGATGGCCAGCAGGCCGCCGAGGGGGAACCCGAGCAGCACGTTGGCGCGCTGCACCGACAGGTCCTTGACCGTCCAGCCCTCTTCGACCCCGCCGGAGGAGAAGAAGAACACCTCGTACGGCGTCATCGCCGAGGCGAACAGGGCCACCGCGTGGTAGGCGTACGTCGGCAGCGCCTGGTCGGGCGGCGGCGCGAGCCCGGCGACCTGCGCGCCGAGCGAAGACCAATCCGGGTGCAGGAAGAACACCGCGACGGCGAACACGCCGATCGCCAGCCCGCCGAGGCCGAACCCGGTCTCCATCCGCTCGAAGCCGACCCGCCAGACCACCAGCCAGATGAGCACGCCGATCGGCAGCACCCACACGAGCCGGTCGACCCCGGAGGCCAGCTCGATGACGATCGCGACGCCGCCGATCTCCGCGCACACCGTCAGCAGCGTGATGAGGAACGAGCCGGCGAGGTTGAGCAGCGCCATCCGCGGGCCGAGGCGTTCGCGGATCAGGTCGAACACCGGACGTCCCGACACCGCCACGATCCGCCCGGACATGTCGGCGTAGACGCAGATCCCGAGCACGCCGAGGGCGGTCACCCAGACCATCGCCATCCCGTAGCGGGCGCCGACGACGCCGCTTTCGACGAGGTCGCCGATGTCGACGAAACCGCCGACCGCGGTGAGGATGCCGAGGGTGACGGCGAGGAACTTCTTGCTCACGAGGTCACGCCCCAGCGGGCGAGCTCGCCGATGAGGCCCTGCAGTTCGGCATCGATCCGGTCCAGCCCTTCGTCGGTGCCGTCGCCGAGGCCGTCGTCGAGCCGGTGGGCCACCGCGACGGCGCGGTCGGCGATCGACGCCAGTGCCGCGCGGGCCCGGTCGTCGGTCAGCTTGCCGACGTCCTGGCCCGCGGCGCCGAGCTCGTCGGCGGCGTCGCGGACGGTGACCGACAGGCTGGGCACGGGCGGCACCCGGTCGCGGTCGGCGGTCACCACGAGCCGCAGGAGTTCGAGCTGGCCGCGGATCTCCCGCCCGGCGTGCACGGTCTCGGCCCGCGGATCGGTGCCGCAGGCCGCCGCCAGTGCCGCGACCGCGACGACGACCGTCGCGCAGAGCCGGGTTCGCCGCAGCGCAATCACGCGGAAGGGGTACCCGCTCCCGGCACGGACAAACGCCGGGAACTCCACGGTGGACAGACGAGTGGTCGGATCGGGCCGCGGGCTCGTGGCGGGTGCGATCGGGGCCGTCGTGAACCGTCGGCTCAGGCGTGGAAGTACGCCCGGAAGGTGGTGCCGTCGTCGCCGGTGTGCAGGCGGACGAGGTCGGCGAGGTGGTGGACGAGCAGCAGCCCGCGCCCGCGCGGGCCCCGCACAGCGTGATCATGAAGCAGGAACGCCTGTTGCCCCGGCTGCGCTACGCGGGCGTGCCGACGAAGGAGCAGAAAGCCCCCCCGCCGCGCACGAACCCCGAGCTGTGGACCCAGCCGCTGCACCAGGGCAGGCACCGGCCCGTTCCGGAGCCGCCGACCCAGGCGTTTTGGCAGCTCGACCGGGCCTTCGCCGGCCCGGCGAGGAGCCGGGCCGGCGAAGTGCGCCCGCTATGGCGCCGTCAGGTCGAACCGCTGGAGGGTGACCGAGCCGCCGAGCGCCTGGGTGGCGTGGTTGAAGACGGCGAACCGGTAGCCCATGAAGAACTGCCAGGCGTTGTTCAAGGTGAACGCCGTGCCCAGCGGCGTGAAGTTCACCCCGTCGGTGCTGTAGGAGAACCGGGCCTGGCGGCCGGTGCCGGGACGGATGTCGGCGTTGGCGCGCAACCAGATCTTGCTGCCCGAAAGGGCGGCGCTCGCCACCTCCGTCCCGGTGCCGGTCGTGTTCCAGTTGCCGTCCATGGTCAGGCCGTTGACCATCACCACCCGGTTGCGGCCGCCGTCGCGTTTGACGCCGATCCACGCCGAGGAGTCGCGCAGCATCGCCAGCCCGGTCCGGTCGCCGTCGCGCATCGACGTCAGGTCGAGCGTGGCGGTGCCGGTGGAGGTGGGTCCCTGGATCCGCCGGGTCACGGTGTTGCGGGCGGAGTACAGGTCGTTCGTCACCGTCGCCGTCGACAGCTTGAGGCCGTTGCTCACCGAGAACTTCGTGGTGTCGGGGTTGTGGTTCCACTCCCACTGCGGGCTCAGCCCCGGGCCGGGGAAGGTGTCGGTGCCGGTCATCGGCTCGACCTGCCGCGGCGGCGGTGGCAGGTTCGGCTTCGGGTAGGTCGTGCCCCACCGGCCGTTGACCGTCTGGAGCTTCGGCCAGCCGTCGGCCGTCCAGGTGACCGGGGCGAGCGCGGGGACGCGGCCGCCGGGGTAGGCGTCGACGAAGGCCAGGTAGTACCAGTCGCCGTTCTGCGTCTGCACCAGGCCGCCCTGGTGCGGGACGCCGCCGCCGGAGATCGGGCCCGGCAGGTCCAGCAACACCTGCTGGACGGTGTACGGCCCCCAGGGGCTGCTCGCCTTGAGGATGTACTGGCCGTTGGCCGGGCGGGTCACGAAGATGTAATAGTTGCCGTTGCGCTTGTAGAACCGCGAGCCTTCGAGCGTGCCGATGTTCGACGGCGTCTGGAAGACCTGCTGCGAGCGGACTTCGGTCTTCCCGTCCTTGGAAAGCTGGGCGACGCTGAGGGTCGTGTTGCCGTAGGCGACGTACATCGTGTCGTCGTCGTCCACGAGCATGCCCGCGTCGTAGTAGCACTTGTCGATCGTCGAGAGCTTCGACCAGGTGCCGTCCACCGCGGTGGCGGTGTAGATGTAGGTCTTGGCGAAGTCGATGCAGCCGCCCCAGTAGTACGTGTCGTTGCTGGCGCGGTGGTTGAAGAACGACGCCCAGATGCCGCGGACGTACCCGCGTCCGCCGCTCATGTCGTACTTCGCGCCGAAGTCCAGCTTGGGCACGGAGTGGCCGGCGAACTCCCAGTTCACCAGGTCGTAGGACCGCAGGATCGGCGCGCCGGGGGAGTAGTGCATCGTCGAGGCGGAGTAGTAGTAGGCGTTGCCGACGCGGATGATGTCGACGTCGGCGAAGTCCTGCCACAGCACCGGGTTCGTGAAGGTGCTGGGCTGGTTCGGGGTGGTCGTGGTGGTCGTGGTGGAGGGGGAGATCGGGGTCGTGGTCGTCGGCGTGGACGGGGCCGTGGGCTCGACGCCGCCGGTGCAGAGCGTGCCGTTGAGCCGGAACTCCGACGGGGTCGCGTTGGCCGAGGTGAACGAGCCGTTGAAGCCGAACTCCGCCTTGCCGCCGGTGGGGATGGCCGCGTTGTAGGAGACGTTCTTCGCGCTGACGGTCGCCCCGGACTGGGTGATGGTCGCGTTCCAGTGCTGGCCGACCTGCTGGCCGGAGGTGAACAGCCAGGTCAGCGTCCACCCGTCGACCGCGTCACCGAGGTTGACGATCGACACGGACGCGCCGAAGCCGCCCTGCCATTCGGAGGTCTTCGTGTAGGTGACCGAGCACCCGGCCGCGGCGTGCGCGGCCGGGGTGGCCACCAGGACCGCGCCGGCGAGGCCGGTCGCGGCGAGCAGGGCCGAGACGGCCGCCCGGGATCGTCGGCGTGACACCACGTCTGTCCTTTCCGGATCAGCAGGGGAAGTTCGTCTGGGTGAGCGGCCCGAGGCGCCAGGGCAAGAGGTTGTCCTCGCCGCTCGCGTTCGGGTCGAGGCCTTGGTGGAGGGAGGTCAGCTTGCCGGGGCCGATCTCCGTGGTCTGGTCCGGGTTGGTGCGCACCAGCTCGCCGTGACTGAGCTCGAGGGCAGCTCCCCGCCCGGCCACCGGGACGGCGCCGAGCAGGCCACCGAGCAGCCGGCGACGACCGCGGTCGCCGCCGCCGGGGCCGAGCGGGGTGCGGACATGGTTTCCTTCACGGCAGGATGATCAGGCGGCGAACTGCCACCAGTTGACGTTGAACAGGTAGCCGCTGCCGCCGGTGAAGCGCAGGACCAGGTCCTGTGTGCCGGTGACGCCGCTGACCGGGCAGGACACCGACGTCCACGTCTGCCAGCCGCCGGTGGCGGGAACCGTGCAGCGGCCCACCACCGTGCCGGTGGCACTGCCCAGCCGGACCTCGATCGTGCCGCCGGAGCCCGCCGAAGCGACCCGCGCGGTGAACGTCTTGGCGCCCGCACCGAAGGCGACGTTGCGGACCTTGACGTTGTCGCCGTTCTCGATCCAGCCGATGTTCATGCCGCCTTCGGACGCCGGCTCGGTCTCGATCCCCGCTTCCCGGTTGATGGTTTCCGCTTCCTGCCGGGTGTAGGGGTCGAGCGTGTCGGCCGGCGGCGGCCCGTTCGTGGTCATGGTGATGGTCGGGATGCTGCCGTCGGCGTTGTAGGCGAACTTCTCCACCGCCACCGAACGGGTGTAGCCGCCCCCGCCCGGCAGAGCGCCGTTGTGGTAGAAGAAGTACGAGCTGCCCTTGTAGTCGATGATCCCCGGGTGGTTGGTGAAACTGCTGCCCTGCGTGGGCATCACCGTGCCGCGGTAGGTCCACGGGCCGGTCGGGCCGGGCGCGGTGGAGTAGGCGATGAACTCCGAGCAGCACTTGGCCGCGAACACGTTGTAGTACGTGCCATTGCGCTTGTAGACCCAGGGGCCTTCTTCGTACAGCGTCGGGCGGTTGCCGCCGTTCGGGCGGGTGCCGAACCCGGCCGTGGTGAGCGGGATCTGGTTGATCCCGCCCGAGTACGACGTCATGTCGGTGTTGAGCCGCACGTACGACAGGTTCGGGTTGCCCCAGTACAGGTACGCCTGGCCGTTGTCGTCGATGAAGACGGTCGGGTCGATCTCGCCGTTTTCGACGAGCGGGCGGCCGATGGCGTCGCGGAACGGCCCGGTGGGGCTGTCCGCGACGCCGACGCCGATGGCCATCCGGCCGGTCGCCCGGTTGACCACCGGCACGTACCAGTAGAACTTGCCGTTGCGCTCGACGGCTTGCCCGGCCCACGCGTCCTGCTTGGCCCAGCTGAACGTCGCGAGGCTCATCGGCGAGCCGTGGTCGGTCCAGTTGACCATGTCCGCCGACGACCAGACCCGCCAGTCCTTCATGGTGAAGTAGGTCGAGCCGTCCTCGTCGTGCCCGGTGTAGAGGTAGACACGTCCATTGTGGACGAGCGGGGCCGGGTCGGCGGTGTAGATGTGCTGCACGATCGGGTTGTCGGCGTGTGCGGTGCCGGGCAGGAGCGCCATCGCGCACAGGGCCGCGGTCATCCAGGCGAGTACGCGCTTTCGGTGGTGCACGATGGTCTCCGTTCGTCGCGGGGGATCAGCTCGCGGAGCAGGTGGTGGTGATGCCTTCGGCGCTGCCGGTGCCCTGGAAGCCGAACTCGGTCGACTGCCCGGCCGCGACACTGCCGTTGTAGGAGACGTTGGCCCAGGTGACACTGCCGCTCGTGCCGGTGTTGGTGGCGCTCCAGCCGTTGGTCACGGCCGCGCCGCCGGGCAGGTTCGTCGTCACCCGCCAGCCGGTGAGCCCGGAGCCGCCCGCGGTGACCTTGACCGTGGCCACGAAGCCGCCGTTCCAGGAGTTCAGCGACACCGAGGCGGTGCAGCCGCCCGGGTTCGGCGTGGTCGGCGTCGTGGGCGTGGTCGGGGTCGTCGGCGTGGTGGGGGTGGTCGGCGTCGTCGGGGTGGTGGGCGTGGTCGGGGTGGCCGCGTTCAGCGCGTCGAGGACGCTGGTGTAGGCGGCCTTCTTGTTGCCGTTGCCGTCGAACAGCAGCGGGTTCTCCCCGGTGCGCCAGGAGTCGGTGTCGCGGATGCCCCAGGTCGTGATGCCGGCGCAGCGGGCGACGGCCATGCAGGCGCGGGTGACCGCGGCGTAGGCGTTGGCCTGGTTGGAGCCGGCGATGTCGAGCTCGGTGATCTGCACTTCGACGCCGAGGTCGGCGAACCGCTGCAGGTTGGCCTGGTAGTCGCCGGGCGGGTTGCCGGAGAGGTGGGACTGGAAGCCGACGCAGTCGATCGGGACGCCGCGGGCCTTGAAGTCCTTCACCATGTTGTAGATGCCGGTGCTCTTGGCGTTGACGCCGTCGGTGTTGTAGTCGTTGTAGCAGAGCTTCGCGCCCGGGTCGGCGGCCCGCGCGGCACGGAAGGCCGCTTCGATCCAGTCGTTGCCGGTGCGCTGCAGGTTCGAGTCGCGGCGCCCGCCGCTGCCGCCGTCGGCGAACGCCTCGTTGACGACGTCCCAGGCGTAGATCTTGCCCTTGTAGTGGGTGGCGACCTGGGTGACGTGGTTCATCATGGCCGAGCGCAGGTCGGAGCCTTCCATCCGCTGCGCCCAGCCCGGTTCCTGCTGGTACCACAGCAGCGCGTGCCCGCGCATCCGCTTGCCGTTGCTGGTGGCCTGGTTGAGGATGCGGTCGCCGTTGCCGTAGCTGAACTGCCCGCGGTTGGGCTCGGTGGCGTCCCACTTCATCTCGTTCTCGGCGGTGACCATGTTGAACTCGCGGTTCAGGATGTTCACGTAGGTCGAGTCGCCGAGCTTGCCGGCCGCGACGGCGGCGCCGAAGTACCGGCCGGACTGGGCTGCCGCCGCGCCGAGCGTGGAGGCCGCGCCGTCGGCGGCGTTGGCGAGCACCAGCGAGACCCCGAGCGACGTCGCCAGGAACGCCGAGGCCAGCGCGGCTCGGGAGAATGACCGCGATGTCATCTTCATCTTTCACACCTTCATTCGTGGACTGCGGGAGTTCGGGTCACGGGCTGGTGCACGTGGCCGGGCCGAGGCTCGCGGTGCCGGGACCGGACACGAGGAACCCGAAGGTCGTCGAGGCACCGGCGCCGAGCGCGCCGTTGTAGGAGACGTTTCGCACGGTGACCGCACCGGTGCCGGTCGCCGTGCCGCCCCAGATCTGGGTGATGCTCTGGCCGGCGGGCAGGGCGAACTTCGCGGTCCAGCCGGTGAAGGCCGCGGTGCCGGTGTTGGCGACGGTCACTTCGCCCTGGAAGCCGCCGTTCCAGCTGCCCACGACCCGCGGGGTCGCGGTGCACGCGCCGTCGCCGGTCGGGGGCGGCGGGTCGTCCCCGCCGATGCTGCCCGGGACCGCCTTGAGCGCGTTGTACCAGGTGGTGGCCATCTTGCTGTAGCCGGCCGCGTTGGGGTGGATGCCGTCGGGCAGGTCCGCGATGGCGACCGAGGGGTACATGTCGACCAGGTGCACGCGCTTGCCGGCGGCGGCCTTGGCCCGCATGTCCGGGGCGATCGCCGCGTTGAAGGTGCGCACGGTCTGATCGGCGAACCGGATCGGGATGATGGTGGCGACGAAGACGTCGGCGTCCGGGACCAGGTTCGTGATCCGGTCGACCAGGGCCGACAGCCGCCGCGGCGCGCCGGCCGGGTCGCTGCCGTACATGTCGTTGGTGCCGATGTGCAGCAGGATCGTGCGCGGCCGGTAGGTGGTGAGCCAGCCGGTGACGTTCGCGTCGACCTGCGCGATGGTCCAGCCCGGGTGGCCTTCGTGGTTGCGGTCGGGCATGCTCGACGGCCCGTCGGCCAGCGAGCCGACGAAGTCGATCGAGCGTCCGTCGGCCCGCAGTTTCGCGCCGAGGTCGAGGCGGTAGCCGCCGATCGAGCCGCCCTGGGTGATCGAATCCCCGAGCGGCATGATCGGCACCGTGGCGGCCGCCGCGGTGCCCGGAACGACGATCAACGCGGCGCAGGCCGCCAGCACGCCGGCGAAGAGGTGGGCGAGTTTCATCGGTGATCCTTCGTGGCCGCGGATCGCGGTAATTTACATTTCGGCTGGTTTCCGAAACTTTCCGTGCCGCCGGGTTCCGGAATTCCCCGCGGGAGTTAGCGCTAACAGTCGGCGGGCGAAATCCCGGGCCGGCCGGGCGCCTCCGGGCGCCC
>NZ_JBSGJD010000198.1:0-19115 GCF_053605405.1 Amycolatopsis sp. NPDC003861 | reverse complement strand
CCACCACCAAACCCCCCCCCCCATCGTGGCGAGGCGGCCGCCCCCCCCCCCCCCCCCGCCACATTGGGGCGCATGAGTCCCGGACCGCTGCCGGGCGCCGCTCAGGCGTCCGGCAACACCACGGTGAGCCGCCACGAACCGGCGCTGCGACCGCTCGGGCCCAGCGCGCGCTGCGCGTCCGAAAGCACGCTGCGGATGGCCAGGTAGGTCTTGGGTTCGGCCTTGCGCAGCGCGTCCGAGCCCGGCCAGATCAGCACGTGCTCCCCCGGCGGCAGCCACGACAGGTCGGTCAGGCAGTCGTAGAGCGCGTCGAGGTTGTGGCCGAAGTAGTCCGGAAAGGACAGTGCTTCGGCGAACGCGGTGAGGGTGCTGGCCTTGTCGACGGTCGGCCGCGAGTTCACCAGGTGCGGGTACGCGCCCCGCGCGAACGCCTCTTCGGCGGCGGCCTTCGCCTGCTCGCCGGCGCTCATCGGGCCGGATCCACGACGACGAACGACGCGTAGTGGTCGCCGGTGTAGTACAGCTCGTGCGCCTGCCCGGTGATCAGCCGCCGGGCCCCGCGGTCGGGACTGCCCGGCGTCTTCACGGTGTACTCGTGGTAGTAGCCGGACTTCTTGCCGGGCAAGCGCTTCTCCCGGTTCTCGAAGACGACGTCGTCGTTGCGCGGGTAGGGGTACGGGCCGCCCGCCTCGATCAGCTTCCAGGTGTCCGTGGCCTGCGACGGCAACGCGGAAAGCGCCTTCACCGGCAGCCCGGAGTCCGCGCCCGGCACGGCGGCACCGCCCTTGGCGGGCGCGGTGCCGCTCGCGCTCGAGGGGGTGGCCGGCGACGACGATCCGCTGCCGAGGTTGTCCTTGACCAGCCAGCCCCCCAGCACCAGCACGAGGAGCCCGATCAGCGCGGCGGTGATCCGCCTTCGGTTGAACATGGTGCGCGAGCCTATGCCGAGGAGTCCGAGTCGTCGTCACGGCCCGGAGCGAGCCGGCGGGCGAACAGGCCGACCAGCTTGTCGAGCACCCACGCGGCGGCCAGGCACAGCGGCACGACGACCACCATGACCAGCACGAACTGCACCGGGAACCAGGCCTGGGCGAGCCACAGCTCGACCCCGTCCCACCAGTCGGCCAGCCCGTTGAACACGGTGTGAGCCTACGCGCGCCCTGCTGCCCCCGCGTGCCAGGGGCGGTACGTTGCAGGACATGTTCGCCGTGTACGCGCAGGAACCCGACGCCGACAGCCCGCTGGACTCGCTCGTCGTGGGCGAGCGCCCCGAACCCGAAGTGCCGGACGGCTGGGTCCGCGTGCACGTCAAGGCGGCCAGCCTCAACATGCACGACCTGTGGACGCTGCGCGGCGTGGGCATCAAGCCGGAGCAGTTCCCGATGATCCTCGGCTGCGACGGCGCCGGCACCCTCGACGACGGCTCCGAGGTCGTCATCCACTCGGTGATCAACGCGCCGGGCTGGCAGGGCGACGACACGCTGGACCCGAAGCGCACCCTCCTCACCGAGAAGCACCAGGGCACGTTCGCCGACCAGGTCGTCGTGCCGGCCCGCAACGTCGTCCCGAAGCCCGAAGGGCTCAGCTTCGCCGAGGCGTCCGTCATGGGCACGGCCTGGCTGACCGCCTACCGGATGCTCTTCGTGAAGTCCGGGCTGCGGCCGGGGCAGACCATGCTCGTGCAGGGCGCGTCCGGCGGCGTGTCGACGGCGCTGGTCCAGCTCGGCCGCGCGGCCGGGTTCCGGGTCTGGGTCACCGGCCGCACCGAGGAGAAGCGGGCCCTCGCCACCGGCCTCGGCGCCCACCAGGCGTTCGAATCCGGCGCGCGGCTGCCCGAGCGCGTCGACGCCGTCTTCGAGACCGTCGGCAAGGCGACCTGGTCACATTCGGTCAAATCGCTCAAACCGGGCGGCATCATCGTGGTCTCCGGCTCGACCAGCGGCCCGGACGCGCACGCCGAGCTGCAGCGGGTCTTCTTCCTCCAGCTGCGCGTCGCCGGCTCGACCATGGGCACCCGTGACGAGCTCGCGGACCTGCTCGCCTACCTCGACCTGACCGGCGTCCGGCCTCAGATCGGCGCGGAACTTTCCTTTTCCGAAGCGCCCAAGGGCTTCCGCGCGATGCTCGAAGGGGACACCGCGGGCAAGATCGTCTTCACCCGCTAGACCGGCGGTGAGCTGGGCGGATCACCGGATCCGCCCAGCGCGGAACACTTTTCGGCATCCGGTGATTTTTCGACGTATTCAGTTCGAGACCTGGTCGTTAGCACCGAAATTCCCCCAAAACCCAAGCACGGCCGGGTAATCTGGAACACATGACCGCGACGAAGCGGCCCGCGCCGGCTGAACCGGGCGGCCGGCCCAGTGACGACGACCCGATCCGGGTCTCCTTCCGGCGCTACGCCGGCGTCCGCACCCGGGTGCTGGAGGTCGGCGAAACCGTCCCCGAGCGGGAGGCGCCGCGCCGCTCGCTGCGCCGCCGGGCCGCGGCGCCGCACGTCCGCCCCACCACCCCGCGCCTGGTGCTCCTGCACGGCTACTGCGACAGCGCCGACACCTGGCGCCCCGCCCTGGAGCAGCTCGCGGCCGCCGGGATCCCGGCGGTCGCGGTCGATCTGCCCGGGTTCGGCGACGCCCAGCCGTTGCGGCCCGGCCCGATGCTGCCGCAGCTCGACGCGTTCACCACCGCCGTCGTCCGCGAGCAGGCCGTCCTCGGTCCGGTCGTGCTGGCCGGGAACTCCCTCGGCGGCACCATGAGCCTGCGCGCGGCGCAGAACAGCAGGCTGCCCATCTCCGGCGTCGTGTCCATCGCCGCGCCGGGCTTCGTCGATTCGTGGCTGATCCGGGCGGTGGCGCGCTATCCGCTGCCGCTGCGGCTGTATTCGTCCCTGCCCGTCCCGGTGCCGGGGTTCCTGGTGCGCAAGGTCGCCGAGCAGGTCGTCCCGCGGCTGCTGTACGCCGATTCGGGCGCGGCGGACGCGACCCAGGTGCAGCGCTTCACCGCGCTCTTCCCGGACTACCGCGCGACCAAGAGCCGGCTGGAGGAGGCCCGGCAGCTCGTCGCGGAGCTCGCCGACGCCTACCGCCTCGACTCGGTCGAGGTGCCGCTGCTGGTCGTCGCGTGCGGCAAGGACAAGCTCGTCACCGCGGCGTCCGGGCGCCAGCTGCACACGCTCGTGCCGCACAGCAGGCTGCTGGTCCGCGAGGACTGGGGGCACTGCCCGCAGCTGGACGACCCGGTCGAGATCGCCGAACTGCTCACCTACTTCGCGGCGAGCGCGGTCCGGACCACCCAGGCCAAGCGGGCGGCCGCGACGGCGCCGAAGGCGGTCAGCGAGGACACCGCGGCGGGCTGACGCGCTCAGGCTGTACGCCCGCGGAGTTGGCGGTAGGTTCCGGCGAGGGTCCGTGATCCGGACCTTCCACCGACCGTTCGGGAGACGACGATGTCCGCTCCAGAGGGCCTGGGCTCGAGCTCCGGCATCTTCCGGCGCAAGCCGATCGACCAGATCCAGGACACGACCGAAAGCGGCGGGCTGCAACGCACCCTGGGGCTGTGGCAGCTGACCGCCATCGGCATCGGCGGCATCATCGGCGCCGGGATCTTCGCCCTCGCCGGCAGCGTCGCGCACGGCGACGACGCGGCGGGCATCCCGGGGGTCGGCCCGGCGGTGCTGATCTCCTTCCTCATCGCCGGGGTCGCCAGCGCCGCGGCGGCGTTCTCCTACGCCGAGTTCGCCGGCCTGATCCCGAAGGCCGGCTCGGCCTACACCTACGGCTACGCGGTGCTCGGCGAGGTCGTGGGCTGGTTCATCGGCTGGGACCTCCTTCTGGAGTACACCGCGATCGTGTCGGTGGTGGCGATCGGCATCTCGGGCTACTTCAACTTCCTGCTCGGCCAGATCGGCCTCGACCTGCCCGCGTGGATGCTCGGCGCGCCCGGCACCGGGCCGGGGCACAAGGTCGACCTGTTCGCCGCGCTGCTGTGCCTGCTGATCGCGTTCCTGCTCAACCGCGGCATCCGCAGCGCCGCCCGGTTCGAGACGGCGATGGTCGGGATCAAGGTCCTGATCGTGCTGGTGGTCATCCTGGTCGGCTTCTTCTACGTCAAGACCGGCAATTACACGCCGTTCGCGCCCGCGGGCTTCGGCGGCGCGGTGACCGGCGCCGCAACGGTGTTCTTCGCCGTCTTCGGCTACGACGCGATGTCGACCGCGGCCGAGGAGTCCAAGGACGCGCAGCGGCACATGCCGAAGGCGATCCTGTACTCGCTCGCCATCTCGATGGTGCTGTACGTGCTGGCCTGCCTGGTACTGACCGGCATGCAGAAGTACACCGAGATCGACCCGAAGAGCGGGTTCTCGACGGCGTTCAAGTCGGTCGGCCTCGACGGGCTGGCCACGGTGATCGCGATCGGCGCGATCGTCGGCATCCTGACCGTGCTGTTCACGTTCCTGATGGGCGCGACCCGCGTCGGCTACTCGATGAGCCGCGACGGCCTCCTGCCGCCGTGGTTCGGCAAGACGAACCCGAAGCGCCAGGTGCCGAGCCGGATGACCTGGATCCTCGGCGGCGCGTCCGCGATCATCGCCGGCGTGCTGCCGATCGGCGAGGCGGCCGAGCTGACGAACATCGGCATCCTGCTCGCGTTCGTCGTCGTCTGCGTCGCGGTGATCGTCCTGCGCTACAAGCAGCCGGACCTGCCGCGGACGTTCAAGACGCCGGGCATGCCGGTGGTGCCCGCGATCGGTGTCGTGTTTTCGATCTGGCTGATCACGTTCCTGCAGCCGGCGACCTGGCTGCGGTTCGCCGTCTGGTTCGTGATCGGCCTGATCATCTACTTCCTGTACAGCAAGCGGCACTCGGTGCTGAACCGCTCCGGCGGCTAGCGGATCCGGTCGAGGCGCGCGGCGGCTTCGCGTGCCTCGACCTTCAGCCGCTCGATGATCACGGCGGCCGAGGCGTCGTAGGCGAGCGGGTAGGTCTGGCCCGCCCACAGCGAGATCGCTTCGGGGTCGCCGGCCTTCGCGGACGCCTTGCGCACCGGGCCCGCGAGGTGGTTGAGCTGCGGGTATGCGGCCGGCGCGCCCTCGGACAGGGCGTCCATGAACTTGTTGACCAGCCCGCGCGCCGGGCGGCCGCTGAACGCGCGGGTGAAGGCCGTCTCGCGCTCGGCGAGGGCGAGGGCCTTGCGGTGCGCCTCCGATGTCCCGGCTTCGTCCGCGCGCAGGAAGACCGTGCCCAGCTGGGCCGCGACGGCCCCGGCGGCGAGCACGGCCGCGACGTCGGCGCCGTGCACCAGCCCGCCCGCGGCGATCAGCGGCAGGTCGACCCGCGCGGCGACGAGCCTCAGCAGCGCGAGCACGCCGTATTCCGCGCCGCCGCCGGGCAGGCTCGGGTCGTCGGTGAACAGGCTGCGGTGCCCGCCGGCTTCGAAGCCCTGGACGACGAGCGCGTCGGCGCCGAGGTCCGCCGCCCGCTGCGCGGACTCGGGCGTGGTCACCGTGATGACGATCTTGATACCGGCGTCCTTCAGGCGCACGACGTCCGACGGCGTGGGCGGGCCGAAGGTGAACGAGACCACGGGAACGCGTTTCTCGAGCACGACGTCCAGCTTCGCGGGGTAGGCGTCGTCGTCCCACTTCGGCTCGCCGAGCTCGACGTCGTACTCGCGGGCGAACTCCCGCAGCCGGACTTCGTGGCCCGAGATGTCGGCGCCGGTGTCGGGCTGCGGGACGAAGAGGTTGACGCCGAACGACCGCCCGGTCAGTTCGGCGGTGCGCTCGATCTGCGCCTTCAGCGCCGCGGGGGTGAGCATGCCGGCGGACAGGAAGCCGAAGCCACCGGCCTCCGAGACCGCGGCGACCAGCTCCGGGGTGGTGGGACCGCCGGCCATCGGCGCGGCGACGACCGGGAACGTCAGCTCGTCGAACATGCTCCCGAGCGTAGTACTCAGTCCGGCAGCAACATCGTGTAGAGCTTCGTGATCAGCCCCTCCTCGACGAGCGCGACGTCGATCCCCCGGACGACGGGCGGCGCGCCTTCCGGGCCGAGCTGCCACGCGAGGTGCCCCAGGTCGTGGTTGACCAGCACCGGACCCGCGGGCGAAAAGACGAAGCCCGGCGACTGCTCGAGTAGGCCCTTCGCCTTGGCGTTCAGCTCGTCGCGGCCGGTCGCGACCCCTTCCGGGTCGGCGAACTCGACGTCGGGTGCGTAGGTCTCGGCGATCGCCTTCGCCCGCCGCTCGTCGTCGCGCTCGTTGAACACCTTGAGCAAGTTGGCTTCCATGAGTTCGGCCACCGTCGCCATTCACGTCCTCCTCGAGTCCCGGCCATATTACGTGACATGTCACGTAAGTGTCAGGGGTGGTCGTCCGGCCGGGGCAGGCTGCCCTTCTCGACGAGCGTGTCGTAGACGCGGTCCAACAGGGTGGTGAGCTGCGCCTTCTCGTCGTCCCCCAGGGCGTCCAGGAACGCTTCGCGCACGAAGCCGACGTGATCCGGCGCGGCCCGCCGCAGCACCTCCCAGCCGGTTTCCGCCAGCACGACCTCGGTCACGCGGCGGTCGTCGGCGGCGGTCCCGGTCTCGACCAGCTCGCGCGCCCGCATCCGCTTCAGGTGGTGCGATAGCCGGCTGCGCTCCCAGCCGATGCGGATGGCGAGGTCGGTGACCCGCATCCGGCCGCCGGGCTCGCTCGTCAGGGCGACCAGCACGTGGTAGTCGGCGAGCGAGATCCCGCTGTCGGCGCGCAGCTGCCGGTTCAGCTCGTACTCCAGCCGGAGGTGCACCTTCATGTAGGCGTACCAGGCGGCCGTCTCGGCGCTCGAGAGCAGCGCGAACGGCGAGCCCGGCGCGAAGTCCCGCGTCACGAAGCGAGCCTAACCACCCAGTTTGGTCTAGACCACGTCGGCGGGAAATGCGACTATCCGGGCAGGTGCGACGGCGAGGTCGCATCCCTTCTGCCTGGAGGTCCCCCGGTGAAGCATCCGTTGACGCGGCGGCTCGGCCGCGCACTCGCCGTGCTGGCCCTGGTCGGCGCCGGTACGACAGCCGCACACTTCACGCCGGCCGCGGCGGCCACGCCGGCGTTGCAGTCGATCGTGCCGGTGCCGGTCTCGGTGACCCCGGCGGCCGGCGTCGCGTTCCCGCTGGTCTCGACCACCGCGATCGTCACCGAGGCGGGTTCGGCCCCCGCGCGGCAGGTCGGCGACTACCTGGCCGGCGTGCTGCGGCCGTCGACCGGCTTCGCGCTGCCGGTGTCCGACGCGCCGGCGTCCGTGCCGTCCGGCAGCATCGCGCTGCTGCTCAGCGGCGCACCCGCGTCCGTCGGCGCGCAGGGCTACCAGCTCGTGTCGACGGCGTCGTCGGTCACCGTGCGGGCCGCCACCGCCGACGGGCTTTTCGCCGGCGTCCAGACGTTGCGGCAGCTGCTGCCGGGCCAGGTCGAAAGCGCGTCGGCGCAGCCCGGGCCGTGGAGCATCCCGGGCGCGACGATCCTGGACTACCCGAGGTTCGCCTACCGCGGCGCGATGCTCGACGTCGCCCGCCACTTCCACCCGGTGTCGACGGTCAAGCGGTACCTCGACCAGCTGGCCCAGTACAAGATCAACAACCTGCACCTGCACCTGGCCGACGACCAGGGCTGGCGGATCCAGATCGACAGCTGGCCCCGCCTGACGACCTACGGCGGCAGCACCCAGGTCGGCGGCGGCGCGGGCGGCTACTACACGAAGGCGCAGTACACGGACATCGTGAACTACGCGGCTTCCCGCCACATCACGGTCATCCCGGAGATCGACATGCCGGGGCACGTGAACGCGGCCCTGGCGTCGTACGCGGAGCTGAACTGCAACGGGGTGGCGCCGGCGTTGCGCACGGACACCGCGGTCGGCTACAGCTCGCTGTGCATCTCGAAGGACATCACGTACACGTTCGTCGCGGACGTCCTGCGCGAGCTGGCGGCCCTGACCCCGGGCCCGTACCTCCACATCGGCGGCGACGAAGCATCGGCGACATCGCAGGCGGACTACCTGACGTTCATGAACAAGGTGCTCCCCCTGGTGGCGGCGACGGGCAAGTCGGTGATCGGCTGGCACGACATCGCCAAGGCGACCCTGCCGGCTTCGGCGTCGCCGCAATTCTGGGGGACGACGACGTCCGACGCGGGCGTCTCGGCGGCGGTTTCCCGCGGCAGCAAGGTGATCCTGTCGCCGGCGAACAAGGCGTACCTGGACATGAAGTACAACAGCTCGTCACCGATCGGCCTGTCGTGGGCGGGCTACGTCGAGGTCCAGGACGCGTACAACTGGAACCCGGGAGCGTACTTGTCGGGCGTGGGCGAGTCGGCGGTCCGCGGTGTGGAGTCACCACTGTGGACGGAGACGGTGGTCAAGCCGGCGGACATCGACTACCTGGCGTTCCCGCGCCTGGCGGCGCACGCGGAGCTCGGCTGGTCCCCGTGGTCGACGCACGACTGGACGGCCTTCCGGACCCGGCTGGGCGCGCAGGCGCCGCGGTGGGTGGCGCAGGGCATCGGCTTCTACCGGTCATCGCAGGTCGCGTGGGACACGGGCGGGACGACGAACCCGGGCACGTGCGCGGACCCGGCGTGGAGCGCCACGCAGGTGTACCCGGGCGGGAACGTGGTGTCCCACAACGGCCACAAGTGGGCGGCGAAGTGGTGGACGCAGGGCGAGGAACCGGGAACGACGGGCCAGTGGGGAGTGTGGACCGACAACGGCACCTGCTGACGTGAGCGGTCGGGGCGTGGCACAGTCGACGGGTGAGCGAAACGCCCGCACGGCCGGACGGCCACGCCCCGGAGCAACCCGGGCTGTCCGGCTTTCGCGCCGAGCGCCTGGGCAAGGTGCTCACCACCCGGGCCATCGTGCTCGCCGGGCTGATCGTCGTCGTGGTCGCGGTCGGGACGCTCTGGCTGCTGCTGGCGCTGTTCGGCGCCGGCACCCCGGCGGACCAGGCGCAGCTGGACGTCTTCCGCGCGACCGGGAACGTGGTGCTCGGCGCGGGCGGCGCCGTCGCGCTGGTGCTGGCCGCGCGACGCCAGCGCCTGGGCGAGCTCGAACTGCGCCGGAAGGAGCAGGAGCTCGCCCAGCGTGAACACGCTCAGAAGCACGTCGAGCAGGTGGCCGCGGACAACGCCGCGCACCAGCAGCGGCTGGCCGAGGACGCGCGGGTCGACGCGGCGGAACGGCGCATCACCGAGCTCTACACCAAGGCCGCGGACCAGCTGGGTTCGGAGAAGACACCGATCCGGCTGGCCGGTCTCTACGCGCTGGAGCGGCTGGCCCAGACCACGCCGGACCAGCGGCAGACGATCGTCAACCTCCTCTGCGCCTACCTCCGGTTGCCGTACACGCTGCCCACCGGCCCCCAGCTGCCGCCCTGGTCGTCGTTGCGCACGTCCGATCCGGACCAGGACGTGCCGGACCCGCAGCAGACCGATCAGGAGCTCGAAGTGCGCGGAACGGCCCAGCGCATCCTGGCCGACCACCTCTACCCGGGCGACGCGGCAGGCGGGCCGCGTCCGGAGTTCTGGCCGGGGATCACCCTCAACCTGACGGGTGCCGTGCTGTGCCACTTCGACTTCCGGGGCTGCCGGGTCGGCAACGTCCGGTTCGGAGGAGCGCGCTTCGCGGGCTGGACCCGCTTCGAGGACGTCGAATTCACCGGCTACGCGATCTTCGGCGGCAGCGAGTTCGGCAGGTCCGCGAACTTCAAGCGCGCCCATTTCCACGGCTCGGCGCTGTTCCGGGGAGCGATCTTCCGCAACGGCGCGATGTTCGACGAAGCCGTGTTCCGCGACGAGGCGTTGTTCGGCGGCGTCCGCATGATCGACGGCGTGCCCCACCAGGACGGCGCCGTGTTCGGCGGCGCTGTCTCCTTCGCTGCGGCGACCTTCGAGCGGGACGTCGTGCTCGACGAGGTCCACGTGGTGGACGGCGATGCGGGCCATGTCTGGCCTCCGGGCGCTAGGTTGGGGCCATGAGCGCTGATCTGGAGCAGGTTCGCACGCTGTCGCTGCAGGAGCACGGCCTCGCCACCGTCGCCACGACGCGGGCGGACGGCACCGTGCACGCCTCCGTCGTCAACGCCGGTGTCTTCGACGATCCGGTGACCGGTGCCCCGGGTGTCGCGTACGTCGCCGTCGGGAAGGCGCACAAGCTCGCCTTGCTGAGGCGGGCCGGGCACGCCACCCTCACTTTCCGGCGCGGCTGGAACTGGCTGTCGGTCACCGGCGCCACCCACCTCATCGGCCCCGACGACCCCGACCAGGCGTTCGACCCAGCCGGCCTGCCGCAGCTGCTGCGCGACGTCTTCATCGCCGCCACCGGAACCCACGACGACTGGGCCGAATACGACCGCGTGATGGCCGAAGAGCGGCGGGTCGCGGTGTTCATCCGGGCAGACCGGATAATCGGCAATCCCTGACCCGTCCGGCCCCAGGAGTGGTCCCGTTGTCCGAGTCCCCGCCCCGCGTCAGCACGCCGGTCAAGACCCTGGTCGGCTTGCTCATCGTCGCCGACGCCGGATTCGGCGCGGCGCTCGCCACCGGGCTGGTGCGCGGCGTCTCACCGTGGCTGATCGGCGGCGCCTACGCGGCGAGCGTGCTCGTGGCTGTCGTGGCCTACCGCATTTCGCGGGCGCGGGACCTGAAGCGTGGCTTCGAGGGCCTACGCGACCTCACAATCGGCGACGAGGGCATCCGCCTGCCGGCGGGCACTCTCAGCACGCGTTTGGTGCCATGGCCGGAGATAGCGGAGGTGACGGCCCGCCGCTCATCCCGCTTCGGCGACGGCTACCTGCGCGACGCCCTGTGGGTAGACCTGGTCACGGGAGGAGGCGTGGAGAGCTCGGTGCAGCGCTACGCGCCCCGCGGCAAGCTCGAGCCGGCCCCACCGCAGCGACGGCAGTTCGAGCAGACGGCAATCCTCCCGCCGGCTCTGTTCGACGCGGTGCTCGAGCGGCTCCGGAAGGAACTACGCCACCGGCAGCTGGACGCCCAGCTCCGCGGCACCCCCCGCTTCCGGCCGCACTGACCGGCGGCGCCGCCTGCGAAGCCCGCCACGCCGCCTGGACAGGCCCAGCCGCAACTGACCGGAGGCGCCACCCGCGAAGCCCGCCACGCCGCCCGGGCAGGCCCAGCCGCACCGGCAGACCGACCGCCTCGGCCGCCGCCGCTGAGCCCGGCGGCGGCTGGGGTCAGCCGAGGCGGCCCAGCAGTTCGCGTGGGACGATCCGGACCCGGAACGGCCGCTCGAGCTCGAGCACCTCGTCGCCCGCTGCCTTGGCCGCCTGGTGGTAGCCGCCGTCCGCGTCGAGCTCGAACACCGTCAGCGCGGGCTCCTGGGGATCGATCACCCAATAGCTGCCCGTGCCGAGCCGTTCGTAGACCGCCTTCTTGGTGTTGAGGTCGTGGATCGCCGTGCTCGGCGACAGCACCTCGACCGCCAGCAGCGGTGGTGCCGGGAGGTCCAGCTCGGTGAAGTCCTCGCCTCGGCCGACCAGGAGATCCGGCTGGAGCTCGATCCGGTCGCCCGAGTGCACCGCGAACGGCGCTCCGACCACTTCGCAATCAGGCGGGCACGCAGCTTCCAGTACGCCATAGAGCCCGTACGCGATCTTCTGGTGTCTCAGTCCCGGCGCGGGGCTCACGACGAGCACCCCGTCGATGAGTTCGTGGCGTCGGCCATCGTCCGGCATCCCCTCGAGGTCCTGCACCGTCAGGGGGCCCGAATCGGCGGGATGCTCGATGTCTGCCATGACCGTCATGGTGCTCTCCTTTCGCTCTTCGCACCAGAGGACACCGACAGAAACCGCATCGAACGCGGGTTCGGCGCCCATATTCACTCGGTGGCGTGAATATGGGCGCCGCTGTCACATCAACAGAACAACTACTTCTTCTTGCCGGAGTCCTCAGTGGACAGTGCGGCGACGAAGGCTTCCTGCGGAACCTCGACCCGGCCGACGGTCTTCATCCGCTTCTTGCCTTCCTTCTGCTTCTCCAGCAGCTTCCGCTTCCGCGAAATGTCCCCGCCGTAGCACTTGGCCAGAACGTCCTTGCGGATCGCGCGAATCGTCTCGCGGGCGATGATCCGGGACCCGACCGCCGCCTGGATCGGGACCTCGAACTGCTGGCGCGGGATCAGCTCGCGCAGCCGCGTCGCCATCCGGTTGCCGTAGCCGTAGGCCGCGTCCTTGTGCACGATCGCCGAGAACGCGTCCACGGTTTCGCCCTGCAGCAGGATGTCCACCTTGACCAGATCCGAAATCTGCTCGCCGGCCTCTTCGTAATCGAGAGACGCGTAGCCGCGCGTACGCGACTTCAGCGTGTCGAAGAAATCGAAGATGATTTCCGCCAGCGGAATGTTGTAGCGCAGCTCGACGCGATCCTCGGACAGGTAGTCCATGCCGAGCAGCGAGCCCCGCTTCGTCTGGCACAGTTCCATTATCGTGCCGACGAACTCCGACGGCGCGAGGATGCTCACCTTCGACACCGGCTCGTGCACTTCGGCGATCTTCAGCCCGGTCGGCCAGTCGGACGGGTTCGTCACGACGACCTCGCTGCGGTCTTCGAGCACCACGCGGTAGATGACGTTCGGCGCCGTCGAGATCAGGTCGAGGCCGAATTCGCGCTCGAGCCGGTCGCGGGTGATCTCCAGGTGCAGCAGGCCGAGGAAGCCGCAGCGGAAGCCGAAGCCCAGCGCCACCGACGTCTCCGGCTCGTAGTCGAGCGCGGCGTCGTTCAGCTGGAGCTTGTCCAGCGCCTCGCGCAGCTCGGGGTAGTCGGAACCGTCGACCGGGTACAGCCCGGAGTAGACCATCGGCTTCGGTTCGCGGTAGCCCGCCAGCGCCTCCTTGGCGCCGTGGCGCTCGGAGGTCACGGTGTCGCCGACCTTCGACTGCCGGACGTCCTTCACGCCGGTGATCAGGTAGCCGACCTCGCCGACGCCGAGGCCCTTGCTCGGCTTCGGCTCCGGCGAGATGATCCCGACCTCGAGGAGCTCGTGCGTGGCGCCGGTCGACATCATCCGGATCCGCTCGCGCGGGGTGATCTTGCCGTCGACGACGCGGATGTAGGTGACGACGCCGCGGTAGGTGTCGTAGACCGAGTCGAAGATCATCGCGCGGGCGGGCGCGTCGGCGTCGCCCTGCGGCGCCGGGACCTGCTTCACGACCTCGTCGAGCAGCGCGCCGACGCCCATGCCGGTCTTCGCCGAGACCCGCAGTACGTCCTCCGGCTCGCAGCCGATGATGTGGGCGAGCTCACCCGCGTACTTGTCGGGGTCGGCCGAGGGCAGGTCGATCTTGTTGAGCACCGGGATGATCTGGAGGTTGTTCTCCAGCGCCAGGTAGAGGTTGGCCAGCGTCTGGGCCTCGATCCCCTGCGCCGCGTCGACCAGCAGGATCGCACCTTCGCACGCCTCCAGGGCCCGGGAGACCTCGTAGGTGAAGTCCACGTGGCCGGGCGTGTCGATCATGTGCAGGACGTGGTCCTGGCCGTCGACCTTCCAGGGCAGCCGGACGTTCTGCGCCTTGATCGTGATGCCGCGCTCGCGCTCGATGTCCATCCGGTCGAGGTACTGGGCCCGCATGGCGCGCTCTTCGACGACGCCGGTGAGCTGCAGCATGCGGTCGGCCAGGGTCGACTTGCCGTGGTCGATGTGCGCGATGATGCAGAAGTTCCGGATCAGCTCCGGCGGCGTGAAGGTGGTGTCGGCGAACGTCGTCACTCGAATGAGTCCTCGGAAAGTCGGGGATGGCCACCTCTATGTTCCCATGGCCCTCCGGGTGCGGGTGGGGGTCATCCCCGATGCGGGGTTCCGCGATCCGTGGTGCCCTCGAAGTATGAGCACTCCGCACCAGCCGGCACCCCCTCCCCAGCCGGAGACCAGCGGGTTCGCCCGCGTCCTCGACCGGACGTTCGGTCACCCCTCCGGCGCGCTCGGCCGCCTCGGCGGCTGGGTCATGGCCCGCGGCAACGCCGCGACCGAACACCGCGTCGTCGACCTCGCGAAGATCGAGCCGGACGAGACCGTCCTGGTCGTCGGCCCCGGCCCCGGCGTCGGCCTGGACGCCGCCGCGCGCCTGGCCGGGCGCGCCATCGGCGTCGATCCCTCCCTCGAGATGCTGACGCTCTGCCAGGAGCGCTGCGGCGACCGCGCCGAGCTGCGCGAAGGGTCGGCGGCGCACACCGGCGAGCCCGACGGGTCCGTCGACGCCGTCCTGAGCGTGAACAACGTCATGCTGTGGGAAGACCGCGCGGCCGGGTTCGCCGAGCTGTTCCGGGTGCTGCGCCCGGGCGGGCGGCTGCTGCTGTCCGCGCACGAGAAGTGGCTGCCCGTGAGCAGGCACGTCCTGGCCGATGAAGCCGCCGCCGCGGGGTTCGCCGACCTGCAGACCTGGACCTGGGAGCCGCCGGGGTTCGCCGCGCTCGCCGCCCAGCTGCGCGCCGTCAAGCCGGCCTAGCGGGTGTCCGTGCGGATCGGGTGGCCCTCGGGCACCTCGACCAGCACGATGCGCGTGCCGTCCGGATCGGCGATCCAGGCCTCGTCGAGGCCCCACGGCTCACGCCGGGCGTCGCGCACCGGTTCCAGCCCCTTCGCCTCGAGCTCGGCCAGGGTGCCGGCGAGGTCCCGGACCTGCAGCCAGAGCACCAGATCGGGGGACGCGCCCGTCTCGCCCGCACCGGAGACCTCCAGGGAGCCGTGGCCGAGGAAGAACACGGTGCCGCCCGGGAACTCCCGCTCCACGGCCAGGCCGAGGGTGTCGCGGTAGAACGCCGTGGAAGCGGCGGCGTCCCGCGGGCGGATCAGCAGCCGGCTCTTCAAGATCTCCATCCGACCATCCCTACCGGACGGGCTCAGGCGGCCGCAATCGCCGCGATGCCGGACAGCACGATCACCGAGCCGGCCAGCCGCCGCACGGCGTCCCGCTCGCCCAGGACCAGCCACGCGGCGAGGCCGCCGAGCACGATGCTCAGCTCCCGGGCGGGTGCGACCAGGCTGACCGGCGCCATGGTCAGGGCGAACAGCACGAGGATGTAGGCGACCGGCGACAGCAGCCCGACGAGCAGCACCTCCCGGCGGTGCTCGCGCCAGACGCGGCCGACCTCGGCGCGCCCGGCCAGCGCGCCGGGCACGAGCAGGACGCTCTGCAGGACCGAGCCGAGGCCGAAGTAGACGACCGGCGGCACGCCGAGGCCGGTCACCGAATGCGCGTCCCAGAGCGTGTAGCCGGCGATGACGGCGCCGGTCAGCAGGCCGTAGAAGATCCCCGCTTTGACCGCTTGCGGGTCACCCGCCTTGCGGCCGGTGCTGATCACCAGGACGCCGGCGATCACCAGGAACGCGCCGAGCAGGCCGAGCGGACCGGGCCGTTCGCCGAGCACGAGGACGGCGGCCAGCACCGACAGCAGCGGCCCGGTGCCCCGGGCGACGGGGTAGACCACGGACAGGTCCCCCACGCGGTACCCGCGCTGCAGCACGATGCCGTAGGCGATGTGCAGCACGGAGGTGACGACGGCGGCGAGCAGCCAGCTCCACTGTGGACGGCCGGCTTCGACGACGAGCTGGACGACCGTGATCGGCAGCAGCGCGACGGCGCCGACGGTGTAGTAGAGCCAGACGAACTGGGTGCCGCCGGAGGAAATCCGCTTCGCGGCGAGGTTCCAGGCGGCGTGCACGACAGCCGCGACGAGGACGAAGGACAGGGCGGTGGCGTTCATCGGACCCCTTCGGGTTTTCGCGCGCGCGAAACCGGGTCCTCCAGGCTTTTGCCCCGTCAGATGAACGACCGGCCGTCCGGGCCCGCCGATGGTGCCGCTCGGACCAGACCCACCGGTCCTGGTTGGGTCGAGCTGGGAGCGCGGACCGGCGACGGAACCCTAGGCACTGCCGCCGTCCACCGTACTCCCGGCTCCGGACGCCCGCGGCCCGGCTGTTAGAGTGGTCGCTCGCTGCCCGTGCGGCATTCCGTCATGGAGGAAACCCGGTTTCACCGGGGCCACTTCAGCGCGGCGGCGATCTCACCGAGTGAAACAGGAGTTGCCCTATGGCCAACATCAAGTCGCAGATCAAGCGCATCACGACGAACGAGAAGGCGCGTCAGCGCAACCAGGCGATCCGGTCCTCGGTGAAGACCGCGATCCGCAAGGTCCGCGAAGCCGCCGAGGCCGGCGACAAGGCCAAGGCCGTCGAGCTGCAGCGCGACGCCGCCCAGAAGCTGGACAAGGCCGTCTCGAAGGGCGTCATCCACGCCAACCAGGCCGCCAACAAGAAGTCGGCGCTCGCGAAGCGCGTCAACGCGCTCTGAGCTGGTTGATTTCTGGGAAGGCCCCGGCTTCGGCCGGGGCCTTCTTCGTGTCCGTGGTGGGGCCGGCACCGACCGGCCGCGGCGCCCCGGGACGGCAGCGCCCTGGCTCTCGGCGTCAGCGGTCGCCCTTGGCCGCCGCCACCTCGAGGACCGCTCGTTCCAGCGCGTAGTTCGGGTCCGCCGCCACGCCCTTGACCTCGGCGTTCAGCCGCGCGACCACGCGCATCGCCGTCGCCAGGCCGTCGGGGTTCCAGCCGCGGGACTGGCCCTGCGCCTTGCGGATCTTCCACGGCGGCATGCCGAGCTCGCCCGCCAGCTGGTTCGGGTTGCCCCGGCCCGCGCCGGAGACCCGGGCGATCGTGCGGACTGCGTCGGCCAAGGCGTCCGCGACCAGGACGTGCGGGACGCCCAGCTGCATCGCCCACCGCAGCGACTCCAGCGCTGCCGAGCGGTCACCGCTGACGGCCTTCTCCGCGACTGCGAACCCGGTGACGTCGGCGCGGCCGCGGTGGTAGCGGCGGACCGCGTCGGCGTCGACGGCCCCGCCGGTGTCCGCGACCAGCTGCGTCGCCGCCGAGGAGAGTTCCCGCAGGTCGGAGCCCACGGCGTCGAGGAGGGCGGCCACCCCCGCCGGGTCGATCTTGCCGCCCACCCGGCGCACCTCGTGGCGCACGAACTGCTCCCGCTCGGCCGGCTTGGTCAGCTTCGGGCACTCGGTGACCTCAGCACCGGCCTTCTTCAGCGCGGCCGGGAGCGACTTGCCGGCCTTGCTGCGGCCGCCGCCGGTGTGCACGACGACGAGCACGACCCCGTCCGCCGGGTCCTTCAGGTAGCTCGCGACGGCGTCGGCCAGCTCCTGCGAGATGTCCTGCGCCGACTCGAGGACGATCACCCGGCCCTCGCTGAACAGCGACGGGCTGACCAGTTCGGCCAGCTCGGGCGCTGTGAGATCGGACACCCGGACGCGGGTCAGCTCCGCGGTGGAGTCCGTCGCGCGGGCGGCGGCGAGCGTCTCGCGGACGGCCCGCTCGATCAGCAGTTCTTCCTCCCCCAGCACCAGCTGCAGCGGGGCCGGGGCGGTGGCTTGCGCGGTCACCCGGGAATCCTCTCACTTGCGCTCCGGTGCCCCCGCTCCGGTGATGTCGGGCGGCCACCGTGGCACGGCGCGAGCGCGATGTCGTACGGTGTAGCCGAGGCAGCCCGCCCCGGACGATCCGGCGTGCGCGGCACCGACAACCGAATACCGCTCATCCAGAGGGGCAGAGGGAACGGCCCGACGAAGCCCCGGCAACCGGCGTACAGCCCGTCATCCCGCGATCGCGGGGTAGCTGACGACCACGGTGCCAATTCCGGCCCGCTTCGGCGGGGCAGATGAGGAAAGGAACCTCGCGATGACCGCCACCCTCGGCACGACCTCCACCACGAAGACCCCGGATCTCGGTCCCGCCGTCGAACTGGTGTCGAAGGAAGAGGGCCACCGGCAGCCGCTGGCCCCGGAGTTCGTCTCCGCCGAAGACTTCTCGCCGCTCGAGGTCGCCTACGACTTCGGCCGCGTCCGCCGCGAAGACATCGAGGCCGGCCCCAAGAACATCTGGCGCTACAAGAAGCTCCTTCCGGTTCCGTCCAACGTCGAAGAGATCCCGAACACCGAGCCGGGCGCGACGCGGCTGGTCCGCGCCGACCGCCTCGCCAAGGCGCTCGGCCTCAAGCGCGTGTGGGTCAAGGACGACACCGGCAACCCGACGCACTCGTTCAAGGACCGCGTCGTCGCCGTCGCGCTGGCCGCGGCCCGCGAGTTCGGGTTCGAGGTGCTCGCGTGTCCGTCGACCGGCAACCTGGCCAACGCGACGGCCGCCGCCGCGGCCCGCGCCGGCTGGCGGTCGGTCGTGCTGATCCCGAAGACCCTCGAGCGCGCCAAGATCCTCACCACCGCGGTGTACGACGGTGACCTCCTCGCCATCGACGGCAACTACGACGACGTCAACCGCCTCGCCACCGAGCTCGCCGGCGAGCACCCGAAGTGGGCGTTCGTCAACGTGAACGTCCGGCCGTACTACTCGGAAGGCTCGAAGACGCTGGCCTTCGAGGTCGCCGAGCAGCTCGGCTGGCGCATCCCGCCGCAGATCGTCGTCCCGATCGCCTCCGGTTCGCAGTTGACCAAGGTAGACAAGGGTTTTCGTGAGCTGGGTCAGCTCGGCCTCGTGGACGCCAGCCCGTACAAGGTGTTCGGCGCACAGGCCACCGGCTGCTCGCCGGTGTCGGCCGCGTTCCGCGAAGGCCACGACGTGGTCCAGCCGGTGAAGCCGGACACGATCGCCCGTTCGCTGGCGATCGGCAACCCGGCCGACGGCCCGTACGTGCTCGACATCGTCAACCGCACCGGCGGCGCGATCGAGGACGTCTCCGACGAAGAGGTCGTCGAAGGCATCCGCCTGCTCGCCCGCACCGAAGGCATCTTCACCGAGACGGCGGGCGGGGTCACCGTCGCCACGGCGAAGAAGCTGGTCGAGACGGGCAAGCTGGACCCGGACGCCGAGACGGTCCTGCTGATCACCGGCGACGGCCTCAAGACCCTCGACGCGATCGAGAACCACGTCGGCCCCAAGGCCACCCTGCCGCCCTCGGCCGCGGCCGTGAACGAGGCCCTCGGCTACTGAGCTCCGGCCGGGGCGGGCAGTCGGCCCGCCCCCGCACACACCGGGGCGGCGGGGCGCGCGGCGGGCCCCCGCGGCCAATAGCCCGTTCGGGGTCCACCCCCGTGTGGGCGGCCGCCTCCGTGGGAGT